>DASXBH010000388.1:0-14170 GCA_036491775.1 Candidatus Acidiferrum sp. | reverse complement strand
TTTGCAGGGGCGTTCCTGACTGGCGATGCGATCGAGTTTGGTCGGCATCTCAAAACATCTAAACTACAGCAGCAAACGAAGGGATTCTTGAGGCTACCTTAACGTGAAAGCGGAAATCATTGCCGTAGGTTCAGAACTGCTCACTCCCGATCGTCTGGATACCAATTCCCTTTTCCTCACCGAGGAACTCAACAAACTTGGCATCGAAGTTCTCCGCAAAACCATCGTTGGCGATAATCGCGAACTTCTCGCCGAAGCGTTTCGCGACGCGCTCAATCGCGTTCCCGTCGTCATCTCCAGCGGTGGTCTTGGTCCTACCGAAGACGATCTCACCCGCGAAACTGTTGCCGACCTTCTCGGCCGCAAACTCCGCCGCGACGACTCTGTCGTTCGCGCCATCGAAGCTCGTTTCCGCAGTTTCAAACGCGAAATGCCTGAAGTCAATCTTCGCCAGGCCATGGTCCCCGAAGGTGCCGAAGTTCTCGAAAATCCGCGCGGCACCGCTCCCGGTTTGTGGCTCGAAGATCGCGACCGCATGATCGCGCTACTCCCCGGCCCTCCGCGCGAACTGAAACCACTTTTCATCGAGCAGGTTCTGCCGCGCCTGCAACGCCGCACCTCCGGCATCCGCATGTTTCATCGCGAACTCCGCGTCACCGGACTTGGCGAATCGCACGTCGAAGAACGTATCCGCCCCATTTACACTCGCTACAAAGAAGTGAACACCACCCTGCTCGCGTCGCCCGGCGAAATCCAAGTCCACCTCCGCAAATGGGCCGAAGATCCCGAGCAAGCTAACACCGTCCTCGACGAAATCATCCGCAGCTTTGAACTAGCTCTCGGCGACCGCATCTTCGCGCATTCCGACGCCTCACTCGAAGAAGTGGTGGCCGAACTTCTCGCGACCAATCGCGCCACCATCGCCTCCGCGGAAAGTTGCACTGGCGGCCTGCTTGCCGAACGCCTTACTCGCATCCCCGGCAGCTCCAATTATTTTCTTGGCGGCGCCGTTTGCTACAGCAACGAGTTGAAAACAGCTTGGGCAGATGTCCCATCCGAACTCATTTCGGCAAAAGGTGCGGTCAGTAGTGAAGTCGCCATCGCTCTCGCCGAAGGCATTCGCCGCCGAGTCGGTAGCACCTTCGGCGTCGGCATTACGGGCGTGGCCGGCCCCGGTGGCGGCAGCGAAGAAAAACCCGTTGGCACCGTCCACATCGCGTTGGCCTTTCCCGGTGGCGTCAAAGAGCGTCTCGTGCACCTCGCGGGTGACCGCGAAATGATTCGCTTTCACGCCTCCCAGGTGGCTCTCGACATCGTTCGTCTCCACTTCCTCTATAGCGCGAATCCGCAACCCCGCCGCGTCACCGGAAATTAGCGTTAAAATTTCAGCGTGCGTCTCTTCGTCGCCATCGAAATCCCCGCGGATATCCGCTCCGCATTTGGCTCCTTCTTGAAGGAACTTGCCGCCATTGCACCAGGCGTAAAATGGGTGCGCGTCGAAAATCTTCACGTCACCCTGAAATTCCTCGGAAACACTGACCCCGCAAAACTCGCGCCGCTACAGAAAATTCTCTCCAGCGTGCATTCCCCCACGCCTGTCGCTCTCCATTTCCACGGCCTGGGTTTCTTCCCGAGCGAAAAACGCCCTCGCGTCTTCTGGGCCGGTATGGAATTCTCGCCGAACCTCAAATCCCTTGCGCAAGACGTCGATCGTGCCGTCCACCAACTCGGCTTTCCTGTGGAAGATCGCCCCTTCACTCCCCATTTGACGCTAGCGCGCTTCAATCCTCCCGGCATGGGTCCGATGCTTTCTGCAGCAGCCCACGAAAACGCCACGCGCAGCTTCGGTTCTTTCACTGCCCGCGAGTTTCATCTCATCGAAAGCAAACTGAAACCAACCGGAGCGGAGTACACTACCTTACAATCGTTTTTGTTCGTGGCGGAGGCCTAGCAGCGCATGCCCGCAGCATCGCCCGCAAATTTCCTTGTACTCATCGGCGCGTATTTTCTAGGGTCAATTCCCTTCGGAATCATTCTCGCCCGCGTTTTTGCAGGCGCCGACGTGCGCGCCGCCGGCAGTGGCAATATCGGCGCCACCAACGTCGCTCGCGTCGCCGGCCCTCTCCCCGGAATTCTCACCCTGCTTTTCGACGCCCTAAAAGGCGCGCTCGCCGTCTACATAGCCGGGCGCGTCACCGATCACAGCTCAATTTGGATGATGCTTGCCGGCGACGCAGCTCTTATCGGCCACTGCTATCCAATCTGGCTGCGTTTCAAAGGTGGCAAAGGGGTCGCCACCGCCCTCGGCGTTTTCGCCGTTCTCTGCTTGCCCGCCGCGCTAAGCGCGCTGCTCTTTTTTCTGATCGTCGTCGCCATTTGGCGCTACGTCTCGTTAGGCTCAATCGCCGCGGCCGCCGCCATGCCACTCCTGATTTATTTTCTCTGGGCTCCGCATCATGCTCCGCCGCTTGTCGTAAGCTTTGGCACGCTCTTTGCCTCTGGCCTGGTAATCTTCAAACACGACGCCAACATGCAACGTCTCGTAGAAGGCACGGAAAAGCGATTCAACCTGGGGAAATCGAAAGTCGATTCGCAATGACCAAAATCGCCATTCTCGGCGCTGGCAGTTGGGGCACCGGCCTATCTGTTGTTCTCTCGCACAGCCGCCGTCCTCACGAAGTTTGGCTTTGGGCTCGAGACGCTGCTCTCGCGCAAACCATTTGCGCCACTCATGAGAACAAATCTTATCTGCCCGGTATCACGATTCCGGAAACCGTGCTTGTCACCGCGACGCTTGAAGAAGCTCTGCACGCGGCCCCCATCGTGATTGGTGCCGTGCCCTCGCAACATTCGCGCTCCGTCTTTACCCAAGCCGTTCCACACATTTCGTCCGAAGCAATCTTGGTCAGTGCCACCAAGGGTCTGGAGCCCGCCACCCATTTCCGCAGTTCCGAAGTGATCGACCAGGTCTTCGCTCTTCGCTTTGTTCCTCGCATTGGCGTGCTCTCCGGTCCTTCCTTTGCCCTGGAGGCCGCAGCGGGCCAACCCACCGCGGTAGTCATCGCTTCGCAAGATCGGTCCCTCACCACTTATATTCAAGAAGAATTTGCCGGACCAGGCTTTCGCCTCTATACAAACGATGACGTGCTTGGCGTCGAACTCGCCGGAGCCATGAAAAACGTCATCGCCATCGCCGCTGGCGCCTGCCAGGGACTTGGCCTTGGCGCCAACACCCTCGCCGCACTCATCACTCGCGGCTTAGCTGAAATGTCCCGGCTCGCGGTGGCCCTTGGCGCCAAACACGAAACACTAAGCGGCTTGGCCGGCTTGGGTGATCTCGTCCTCACCTGTCACGGTGTGCTCAGCCGCAATCGGCGTGTCGGCTTCGAACTAGGTCAAGGCCACTCTCTACCCGACATTCTCGCCGGCATGAAGATGGTCGCCGAAGGCGTAGGCACCACCACAGCTCTTCTCGCGCTCGCCCGCGACAATCGCATCGATCTGCCCATCACCCAACAAGTCCACAGCATTCTCCACCTCGGGAATGCCCCTCGCGACGCTATTCGCGCGATCATGGAGCGCCCCCTCCGCCCGGAATAGTACATTTCCCGCCTGCCCCAGTACCTTTGCGCTAGTTGCACTTGCGCGTCGCCTGTACCTTCGGCCAGCCAGCCTTTTCCCTCCCGCTCTTCTAGAATTTGTATTTGCTATGGCCGTCTCTCTCCCATCCCTGTCGAGGCGCCTTCGCTCCGGTCGCGTGCGCATCCTGTGGCTCGTGCTCGGAGCGTTGCTACTTGTCAGCGCGCTACCCATCGGCTTGTATCACCGCCAAGTTCTGCAACTTAGCCAGGACAAGTTAGTTGATACCGAACGCGTGCAGCAGACTGAACTCACCCGTTCGCTCGCGCAAGAAGTTCAATTCTTCGAATCGAATCTCACCCAGCAACTCATCAGTCAGCGCCAGATCCTTACCCTCACCGGACTCATCGACAACGTCGAAGATCCTGTCTCGGAACCGAAAGTCACCCGCCTACTGGAGAATTTCGTCGAGTCCAATCGCAACGCTTTTGTGTATCTCACCGCTGTCGGTCGCTCCGGCAAAGGCACGAGCGCTTCACAAGGAAATTTCCGCGCCGAACAGGATCCCTTCGTCGCCAAAGCTCTGCAACGCGCCTTCGTAAGCTGTACGCAAGCCGTCGAATTTCGCAGTGATCCATTGGCCCTGGCGCCAGACAATCGGCCAGCGTTTGTCATCGCCATTCCGCTGAAAGATGTGAACGACAATTTCACCGGCATGCTCGCCGCCGTCGTCTCCCTCGATCCCATTCTGCATCGTTTGCAGGATTCCAGCGTGCGCGGACGCAGCGTCTTCATCGTCGACCACTTCGGTCATATCGTCGCGCATCACGACACCAGGGCCTTCGTTCCTGGCGAAGATCTCAGCGATAAATCGCATCTCGTTGCGCAAATCAAAGCTCTTCCCAAGGAATTGCGCAATACCGAAACCATGCGCTTCACCGAGAAAGACAAGAATCGCAACGTCGAAATGGTCGGAACCTACAGCACCTTCCCCGAAGTCAACTGGGCCATCATCGCCCAACGCAGTCTCGACGATGCTCGTAACGACGCCGGCGTCAGCGAACTCAACAAACAAGCTCTCGCCTTCGTTTCTGTCGTCGTTCTCGTCGCCATCCTCTTTGGTTATTTCTTTGCTGTCGGCATCAGCCGCCCGATTCGCAGTTTGGCTGCTTCCACCCGCGCCATCAGCCGCGGTGAATTTCATCAGCGCACTCCGGTTCGCGGCGCCGCCGAAATCAGCGAACTGGCCGAAAATTTCAACTTGATGGCCAGCGACATCGAAGAGTACATCGAGCGTCTCAAAGAAGCTGCCGAAGAAAATCGCGAACTTTTCATCGGCTCCATTCGCATGCTCGCCGCTGCCATCGACGAAAAGGACCCGTACACTCGCGGTCACTCCGGTCGCGTCGCTAAATACTCCACATTGATTGCGCAGGAACTTGCTCTCTCTGCCGAAGAATTGGACAAGCTGCGCATTGCGGCTCTGCTCCACGACGTAGGAAAAATCGGTGTCGACGATCGCGTCTTGAAGAAGCCTGGCTCCCTGACCCCCGAAGAATTCGACATCATGAAGACCCACACTACCAAGGGCGCCAATATCATGCGTCCCGTCTCGCAACTGAAAGAAATGTTGCCCGGTATCGAACTCCACCACGAACACATGGATGGCCGCGGCTATCCCTACGGCCTCAACGGCCCGCAAATCCCTCTCATGGCCCGCATCATCGCGGTTGCCGATACCCTCGACGCCATGACCACCAATCGTCCCTACCAATCTGCTATGGATCTCGACTACGCTCTCGGCCGCATCAAGGCCCTCGCCGGTTCGAAGTTCGATCAGGCCGTCGTCTCCGCTCTCGAAACCGCCGTTACCGCCGGCAAAATCCGCCTCTCCGCCGTCGAAGTCCACGTCTAATCGCGCGCTTCCTTCCTCAAACTTCAGGGATCACGCCGAAGCGACAGTCCTGCCCATCTGTTACACTTTTCTTTCGTGCCTCAGCACGCGTTTGAACCCATATGATTACTCTGTTTGGCAAACCGGAACCTACTCTCCTCGAGCGGCTGAAGGAGTCCGTCGGCAAAACCAAAGACGCCCTGGCCGACACGCTCGACACCATCACCCAGGGCGGACGACAGATTGACCCCGCCGTACTCAAGGAAGTCGAAACCGCATTGCTCTCCGCCGACCTCGGCGTCAAAACCACTCGCGAAATTCTCGATTCCGTCAAAGAGCAACTTGCGCGCAATGCCCTCTCCAACGGCGATCAACTCAAAGCCGAAATCAAGAAGCACGTCTTTCGCGCTCTCAATGTTTACGGTGCTTCCCCCAAACTCGCTGGCCCCTCCAATGGTAACGACCCGCGCGTGATCTTCATTGTCGGCGTAAATGGTGCCGGCAAAACCACCAGCATCGGCAAACTCGCCAATCGTTTGCGCCAGGATGGACGCAGCGTCGTGCTCTGCGCAGCAGACACCTTCCGCGCCGCCGCTATCGAGCAACTCGAAATTTGGGCGCAACGCAACGGCGTGGAGGTCATCAAGCAGAAATCCGGCTCCGATCCCGCTGCTGTCGTCTTCGACGCGATGGCCGCAGCCAAAGCGCGTTCCGCCGACGCCGTCATTGTCGATACCGCCGGACGCCTGCACACCAAATCCAACCTCATGCAGGAACTCGAGAAAATGAAGCGCACCGCCGCCAAAGTTATTCCTGGTGCGCCCCACGATGTTTTGTTAGTCCTCGATGCCACAACCGGACAGAACGGGCTCGCCCAGGCCCGCCAATTCACCACCAGCGTCGGCGTAACCGGCATCATTCTCACTAAGCTCGATGGCACCGCCAAAGGCGGCATCGTCGTCGCGATCTCCCGGGAACTCGGGCTACCCATCCGCTTCGTCGGCACCGGTGAACAGATTAACGACCTCGTTCCCTTCGACGCCCAAACTTACGCCGACTCGCTGTTCAACTAACCGTGAATCCCCACGATCAGCACTTCATGGAGCACGCGCTTGGACTCGCCCGCCAAGCCGTTGGCCTGGCCAGCCCGAATCCCGCAGTCGGCTGCGTGCTTGTCAAAGACGGCGCTATTGTCGGTGAAGGTTTTCACGTCTACGACAAACTTGATCACGCGGAAGTCGTGGCCCTCAGTCAAGCTGGAAAACGCGCTCGCGGCGCCACCGCTTATGTCACCCTCGAGCCCTGCAATCACCAAGGCAGAACCGGCCCCTGCACCGAAGCTCTCATCGCCGCGGGCGTCTCGCGCGTCGTAGCAGCCATGGAAGATCCGAATCCTAAAACCACTCGCGACGGTTTTGCCCGCTTGCGCGCCGCACAAATCGAAGTGGAAACAGGCGTCCTCGAAGAAGCAGCGGAAAAACTCAACGAAGTCTTCGCTTGCTGGATCACGACAAAAAGGCCCTTCGTCACCCTGAAATCAGCGCTTACGCTCGACGGTCAACTCGCCTTGCCTCGCGACGGCAAAAGCAAAAAGCCCACCTGGATCACCAGCGAAGAATCTCGCGCTGAGGTTCATCGCATGCGCCACGCCTCCGACGCGCTGCTCACCGGCATTGGCACCATTCTCGCCGACGACCCGCTCCTCACCGATCGCAGCAACCTGCCCCGTCGCCGCAAACTTCTACGCGTCGTCCTCGACACCAAGCTGCGTCTTTCGGCAAAGTCCCGCGTTGTACAATCCGCCGACCGCGATGTACTCGTCTACACCGGCGTTCCCCTCAGTTCTCCCAAAGCGCGCAAACTGCAAAAAGCCGGAGTCGAGTTGCTGCAAGCCAACATCCGCAAGGGCGAAATCGATCTAGGCCCCCTCCTCAGAGACCTGGGCCGCCGCGATATCCTAAGCGTCCTCCTCGAAGCCGGCCCCAAACTCAACGGCGCTGTCCTCTCCGCAGGTCTCGTAAACAAAATGGTCCTCTTCTATGCTCCGCAGGTCGCAGGCAATGCCGGTGTCCCCTTCGCAAACGCACCGCACCACGCCCTCTCCAAATTCCGCATCCGCTCCACCCAACAATTTGGCCCTGACCTAGCCATTGAACTTCTCCCCTATACCTCACCTCTTCACCTATAGCTCGCCCCTCCGAGGGGTGAGGCTTTCCCCAACCACAACTCGTAAATGGGGTCGCACTCGGAACCCTCTCAAAACACGTCTCGAGACAATCGTGGCCCAGTCATTCTTGACTGTGCTTCATGCACACTGACAACCCCACCTCGACAAACAACCCACGGCAACACACCTCCCGAAAAAATACCTACGCAACTTCCGCATTCTTTGCGAACATTTTGCCTACCGACTGCGGTGACTAGCCGCAAGTTCGTCCGCCTCTGAGGTGCGCCTCGCATGAACGATGATCAACGCCCCTGGCGCCTCGGTTTCTGGAGCCTCATCGCTACGCAGTTCCAGGGCGCCTTCAACGATAACGCCCTTAAGTACCTCGTCATCTTCCTTATCATCGGTACCAATCTCTCCCCCACCGACGAAGAAAACAAAATTCTGGTCGTCGGCTCGCTCTTTTCTCTTCCCTTCATCATCTTTTCCATGACCGGGGGCTATTTCGCCGACCGTTTCAGCAAGCGTTCCGTCACCATCGGCACCAAAGTCTTCGAAATCGCCGCCATGTTTTTCGCCATCGCCGGTTTCGCCATGCACAGCCTGCCGATGGCCATGACCTCCGTTTTTCTCGCCAGCACCCAGGGCGCGCTCTTCGGCCCCTCCAAATACGGCTTGCTGCCGGAAATCCTTCCCGAGAAACGCCTCTCCTGGGGCAATGGCGTCATTGAACTCTTCACCTTCCTCGCCATCATCACCGGCACCATGATTGGCGCCTATTTTTCAGAAGCCTTTACCGGCCGCCAGTACATTTCCGGGATTGTCTTCCTCGGTTGTTCAGTATTCGGTCTGCTCACCAGCTTCGGTATCAGCAAAGTGCCCGCCGCCGACCCTGCAAGAAAATTCCAAATCAATTTCCTCGGTGACCTCTTCACCCAAGGCAAACTGATCGCCCGCGATCGCACCCTCTGGCTGGCCGTTGCCGGCAACACTTACTTCTTCTGCCTCGGCGCCCTCCTGCAGTTCAACATCGTTTTTTATGGCCGCGACATTCTCCACGCCTCCAACACCCGCGGCAGTTTCCTGCAAGCCGCCATCGCCATCGGCATCGGCCTGGGCAGCCTTGCCGCCGGCTATCTCTCCGGTGGAAAAATCGAATATGGCTTAATCCCACTTGGCGCGGCCGGCATTACCATCTTCGGCTTTCTCCTCGCTCTTCCTGGCCTGGCCTTTACCACCGTCCTCGCGCTACTCGCTCTGCTTGGATTTTTTGGCGGCTTCTTCATCGTTCCCGTCAGCGCCCTGATCCAGCATCGCCCCGAAGAGCAGCATCGCGGCGGCGTCCTGGCTGCGGCCAACCTGCTCTCCTTCATCGGCATTCTGGGAGCCTCGGGAGCCTTCTACGTCCTGAAGCATTACCTTCATCTGGGTCCACTTGGAATTTTCTTCTGGTCTTCCTTCGCTACGCTCGGAGCGCTGATCTACGTAGTCTGGCTGCTGCCCGATTCCCTTATTCGCCTGCTCCTCTGGATCGCCGCGCACACTCTCTATCGCCTCGACTTAAAGGGCACCGAAAACATTCCCACCCATGGTGGCGCCCTCCTCACTCCCAATCACGCTTCCTGGATTGATGCGGTCCTGCTCGTCACCACCACCGACCGCCCCATTCGCTTCATGATGTTCAAAGGTGTTTACGACCATCCGCTTATCAAGCCCTTCGCCAAAATGTTGAAAATTATTCCTATCGCTTCCGATCAGGGTCCGCGCGAAATGATTCACTCCCTGCGCGAAGCATCCGAAGCGCTGCGCAATGGCGAACTGGTTTGCATCTTCCCCGAAGGCGAAATCACTCGCATCGGCCAGATGCTCCCTTTTCGCCGCGGTTTCGAACGCATCATCAAGGGCATCGACGTCCCGATCATTCCCGTCAATCTCGACGGTATCTGGGGTTCCATCTTCAGCTTTTCCGGCGGCCGCTTTCTCTGGAAATGGCCTCGCCGTATTCCCTATCCAGTGCGCATCACCATTGGCAAATCCATGCCGTCCACCTCAAACGCCAGCGAGGTGCGTCAAGCCGTCCAGCAACTTGGTGTTGACGCCTTTTTGCGGCGACGTCGTTACATGCACACCCTCACCCGCAGTTTCATCAAAGCCGCCCGCCGCAATCCACGCCATTTCGCGATGGCCGATGGACGCACGCCGAAACTCACCTTCGGCGATTCCCTGATCAAAGCAGTTTTCCTGGCGCGCCGTCTTCGCCCCCTCTGGACTGATCAGAAAATGGTTGGCATCCTGCTCCCGCCTTCCATTCCTGGCGCTCTCGTCAACTGGGCCGCTCTGCTCCTCGGCAAAGTTCCCATCAATCTCAACTACACCTCGTCCAACGAATCGCTGGCCTCCTGCGCCAAGCAATGCGATCTCAAAACCGTCGTCACTTCTCGCCAATTCCTGGAAAAAGTCCATATCGAGCCGCCAGGAAAAATAATCTACGCCGAGGATCTCGCGGAAAATCCCAGCCTTGGCGAAAAGCTCGCCGCTCTGCTCTTCGCCAAACTCTTCCCCGCACGACTCCTCGAACTATTTCTGGGTGTTTCGAAACCAGCTTCGCTCGACGACACCGCCACCATCATCTTTTCCAGTGGCTCAACCGGCGAGCCTAAAGGCGTAGTTCTCTCCCACTTCAATCTCGCTTCCAACGTCGAACAACTCGAGCAGGTATTCCACCTTCACGATGGCGACCGCATTCTCGGCATTCTCCCGTTCTTCCATTCTTTCGGTTTCACCGGCACGCTCTGCCTTCCTCCACTCACCGGCATCGGCGTGGTCTTTCACGTCAGTCCGCTCGACGCCCAGGCTATCGGCGCGCTCGTCAGCAAATTTGCCGTCACCATGCTGCTTTCCACTCCGACCTTCCTCAACTCCTATACCCGCCGTTGTCCTCCCGAGGCGTTTGGCAGCCTGCGCATCGTTCTTGCCGGTGCCGAAAAACTTCCCGAGCGCATCGCCCAATCCTTCGAAGATCACTTCGGTCTTCGTCCGCTCGAAGGTTACGGCTGCACGGAATGTTCTCCGGTGGTTGCCGTCAACACTTACGATTTCCGCGCCGCCTACTTCCGTCAAATTGGTGCCAAGCGCGGCACCATCGGCCATCCCCTTCCGGGAATTGGCATACGCATTATCGATCCCGAATCCGGCGAAACTCTTCCCATCGATAAGCCTGGCCTGCTTCTTGTTCGCGGGCCGAATGTCATGGTTGGCTATTTGAATCGCCCGGAAAAAACGGCAGAAGTTCTTCGCGACGGCTGGTACAACACTGGCGATATCGCTACCGTCGATGAAGACGGCTTCTTGCGCATCACCGATCGTCTCAGCCGCTTCAGCAAAATCGGCGGGGAAATGGTCCCGCACATTAAAGTCGAAGAAAAGCTGCACGAATTGCTGCAAGCCGATGGACAGGTTCTCGCCGTCACCGCCATTCCTGACGAAAAGAAAGGCGAGCGCCTGGTCGTCATTCACACGTTGTCGGAAGATGTATTGCGAGACGTTCTGGAAAAACTCTCGAAAAGCGATCTCCCTGCTCTCTGGAGACCGCGCCCTGATCAATTCCTTCACACCGAAAAGCTGCCCTACCTCGGCACCGGCAAGCTGGATTTGCGCCGCCTGCGCGAACTAGCCCAAGAGCAAACTCCGAAGCCCGCTACTCCGTAGAGGCACAATATGTCGTGCCCCAGTCCGATCCCATCAACAGCAGCCGCCCTTATCTCGGCCGTTCATCGTCATCAATCTGATCCAAACACCGCTTGTCGCACCAGACGTCGCCCTCCGGCCGCAGCGGGCACTCCACAATGTCCCAGAGTTTCATATGGCTCTCGCCACGCTCCGCCTTCATGGCCGTCACTTTGGTCATCTTCCAGTGCGTAGGACAGAACACCGTCGTAACCCGCGCCGCGCAGATTCCTTGCATCTCCGCGACCTCCGAAACATTCACGTCACGCATCGCGCACCTCCGTGCAACCAACTGTCCCTCTCCACCACATCTCAAATCGAAAAATCCGGATCCCTCAATAAACAACTCATCGCGCACTTCACTTCTCCATCCGGCTGCAACGAACACTCCACCACCGACCAGTCCGCGTCTTCCGTTTGCAACTTGGCCGCCGCTATCTTGGCCACCTTGTCTTTGTTCGGGCACACGACGTCGCGAAAACGGTAACTGCAGGTTTGCAGGATGCGATCGAGTATTTCCGGGTCGGGCATAGCTAACTTACCTCCGTCAGATAAGCGGAATGGCCTGAACTCGTTTACTGCCTTTCGAAATCCACCTGCTATAGACGACGTACTCCCTCAGCGGCCCTGACCGCCACCTTCCACTTCTACTGCTACTTCTTCTCTCCAACTCGCGCTTGCGACAGGCAATCCATCCCACACTGCACTGCCCCGCCGGGCAGCAACGAGCAGTCAATCACCCGCCAGTCGCTCCAGCCCTCTTCGCTGAACGGCCAGTTCGCGATTACGATCTGCGCTTCACAATTGTGCTGACTGCAAATTACTTTTTGCGGGTAGGTTTTGAGGCTCGCAGAATGAGGATCGATCAGGTCTGGTTGGAACATAGACCACCTCCGACCAGGAGCGTGGCCAGCCTGCATTTTCCTACTGGGCACCCCGCCCGTCAAGGATTTCAATCACGAAACGCGCTATCCTGATTGGTCCACGTTCGCCGGCGCCGACCGCCGCTTCCGGCGCAATAATAGCGAGGTCTCATGTTTACCGGCATCATCGAGCATCTTGGCACTATCGAATCCCTCGAACTGCACGCCGATGGCGGACGCCTCACCGTCCATGCCCCCACCGTTGCTCCGCATCTCGCCGTCTCCAACAGCATCGCGGTAAACGGTTGCTGCCTCACTGTCGTGGCGAAAGACAAGGAGAACTTCAGCGCTGATCTCTCCGGCGAGACCATCCGCAAGACTTCCTTCGGCGAATTGAAATCGGGCATGCGCATCAATCTCGAACAACCACTCACCGCTGGAAAAGAATTTGGCGGACACTTCGTCCTCGGGCACGTCGACACCGTGGGCCGTGTAACCCGCCTCGAACCTGAAGGCGACAATTGGTGGTACGCCGTGGAAGTACCCGAGCCCTTCGCCCGCTACATCGTCCCGCAGGGCTCCATCACCATCGATGGCATCAGCCTCACCGTCGCCCGTTGGAACGCCCCCATCGCCGAGATCGCCATCATTCCTTTCACCTACGAACACACTAACGTCCGCGATAAAAAGATCGGCGACCCCGTCAACCTCGAAGGCGATGTCTTAGGAAAATACGTCGAACGCTACCTGGAAGCTCGCGAGACCACAAAACCAACCTCGACCCTAACCATTACCGAACTAATCCAACAGGGCTTCTAACCGTCGCCCGAACCTATGCCTTAACCCCTCAGGGGCGAGGCCGTTTCCCAACCGTATCGCACCAATTCTGCGGCCATCACGCACACTCTGCTGCCGTCACGTACCCACCCTTTTCGACCTCACCCCACGCCAATACAACACCAAGCCCAACAATATCGACGCCAATGTCCCCAATACCAATTTCACCTCAAACCCAATCTTGTCCGCCGAATCTCCCGGCGGCACCAAAGACACCACAATCCCCACCAAAACCACCAATATTCCCAAAATCCCGCTAATCCAAATACCCGCCGCGCCCCCCGGCACCAACACCGCATGCGTATTCTCTTTGCGATCTTTTCGCCGCCTCAGTTTGATCACCGCCGCAAACATATACAAAAACGGAATGAAATACAGAATGATCGCCGCGTCAATTAAAAATTGATAAGCTCCGCGCGTCGTCTCATTAATCTGAGACGCCAGCAAAATCGCCCCGGAAACTCCGGCCTGCACCAATATTGAAATGTACGGCGTCTTCCATCGCGGATGAATCTTCCCAAACGCCGCGGGCAAATACCGATCAATGCCGACAACAAACGGCACTCGCGCGATCCCCGCCACCGTGCTGCCCACGCCACCCGCGTTGCCAACGGTCACCAGTATCGCCGCCAAAATTCCCAGGAAACCCAAGCGTAACGCAATCGACCCGAACGTAATCGCGTGAAACACGCCGCTCTTCGGATCGAGATCGCCCGCAGGCACCAACGTCAAAATCGCAAACGTGCCCGCAATATAAATCAGCGCGATCATCGCCCCGGCGCCAAACACCGCCCGCGGCAATGTCTTGCGCGGGTTCCGTACCTCTTCACTCATCGCCGACACCAATTCCAAACCGGTGAACGCAAACGCAATCTGCGACCAGAAATTCACCGTGTCCCAGTCCCACGTCGGCATCATGTTCGCCCTGGTGAAATGCGTCGCCGACCCGCTGCGGAAATAAACCAGCGCCGCGATGCCCACCAGCATCAGCAGCGGTATGTACGTCCCAACCCCGCCCGCATTCTGCAACCATTTCCCGATATTCAGTCCGATGATGTTCAGCAGGACCGCCACAAATAGCAGTCCCAGCGACACGCTCAACAA
>DASXBH010000387.1:0-8570 GCA_036491775.1 Candidatus Acidiferrum sp. | reverse complement strand
CGAAGAAGCGATGAGCTTGTGTGCCGATGAAGAAAATCGGATCGAGTCCACCAGAGCGAAATCCGGCTGCTTCTGGAAAAGAGAAGTCATCGCTTCGCGCAACATTCGGTTTTCGATAATGAGGAAGAGCCTGGTTACCTGAGTGTTGCCTGCATTCGTAGTGTTGTTCGTAGTATTCATGAGACGAAATCAGCCGAGGGAAAGACTAAACGCGCCCTTCTAATCAGCCTTCGAAACCTTACCGTGCGAAGAGAACGCCGTCAATCCACAGGATGTCAAAAGCGTGTCAAGAATATGTCCGGCAGCACAGCTAAATAAGCGACACGCGGCTAGCTGCATCGCCGGAGAGCCGATGTCGTCGAGTGCGAAGTAGATTGCCCCGCCCATTTGGTTTCGGCAAAAAAATCGGCGCTCCTTTTGAACAAACTGTTCAACAGTTCGCGTCGAACTTTAGCCTCCGAGTAGATTCTAAAGCTCGCCTCCAGCGGAACTGCTGCCGCGGGAAGGCCGCTATGTCTTTCAAGTGCACGGCAGCCCGACAGGCCACATAGCGAATGCGCGCAATCTGCAATTGAAAGAGCCTTTTTGGGCTGGTAACCACAACGGGCCCCAGCGATACACTCGCTTTCTTCGGGAGAAAACGGCTGCGCCAGTATTGCCGCCGAAGGCCAGGATTGGGAATGAAGTCGGCAGTCAGAAAGAGATTGTTCAGACTGCCCGGCCAGTCGGAAATGGCCCACTCCACGGCGAAACAATCCAGCCACGCGAGTAGCCGAGGAGTCACCGCTTCTGCAGTCCAGGAACAGAGTTGCGAGGGAATCGGCGCGAGGAATAAGCGCTGCACAAGCCCGAGCACAAAAGCGAAAATCGACTTACTCAAGCCGTCATTCCCCGCTCGAGCGATCACACCATTCCAAAGGTGGACATTCTGTTGATGCTTAACCAGGCAGTTCGCAAGTTCCAGCAGCCATGAAACACGAATCCAGGAGCGAAACGAGTGATGGAAGGCATGAAAGACCTGTAAGAGGAATTTGTCCTGGAGTGACAAACCAAGGTACTGCAATCCGAAAATGTCACGGGTCTCGGTGTGTTCCAAACAGTCTTGTGGCGTCTGCACGGGTAGCCACGGGCAGTACTGCCATAAGGAAACATGCAAGTCGACTTGACGTTGTAGCTGCACGCCATACAAATCGTCGTTGGCAGTGGGAATATGCCGCAAGGGAGTAAGAAAACAGGTTTCGCCAGTTTCGTTCACGCGAGGAGCGTAATAGCCGCAAGAGAAGAGCGCCTTCGCGGCGGTCTTCGCATCTTTGGGCGCCACAAGAAGATCAAAGTCGACCTGATGGCGGAGCGACGGATCCTCACAAAAATCTGGTATAAGAGTGAAACCCTTCATAAAAGCTGCGGTGACTCTGTGTGAGAGCAAAGCGGAGTTGATCCGCCGGGCTTCTTCCACCATGTCACGCATGCGAATGACGTTGCGCTCGTGCCTTTGGCTAAGAGCGTCTCGCCACGCCGCCGAGATCTGTGTTGTGGCACTGTGGTTCTGCAACGCTCTCAACAAGATCAAAGCTAGGCCGCCGCGGTCGAGCCATCGTATGCAATTCCGGCCGGCCGTGCTGTGTAGTGGCGGCAGGGAATCGAGCCCAGAAAAATCGGGGTCGTGTCTGAGAGCCGCGAGGATTGCCCGCTTCGAATGTGAGTCAGCCATTCTGGGATGCCTGGTCATGGGCCATGAACCGCAAGCTCGTACCTGCGGGAAACACTTCGTTGGTTAGTTGGCAGAGAAGTGGGATCACACAATCCTCATGCGTCCGTGCATCGATGGATGTACCAAGGAAGGCCAGCAACTCTCGCTGCTGGTGATCGACGGCTATCAGACACGCCGGTCCCATCGTAACGATCGTCAGCATTCCAGAGATCATGAACAACGGAGGCCCGAGCAGATCTGGTAAGCCCGCATCGCGAATGAGCCGCCACTCCAAGCACTGCTCCGCATGCACTTCGAGATCCAGGTCTAACGGGAATGCAGGCAGGAGGGTGATGTCGTTGGTCTTCACCGTCACCCGAACTGCACCGATACGATATAAGGCTTGCAGGGGCGTTGGAATGAATCGCCGCAGTAAGTCAAGGGGATCAGCGTAATCGAGTGGGTCAATTTGGGGCATCGCCACCCTCCAAAATAAAATCGCTTATGGCCGCGGCCGTTGTTTGCGGACTTCCACCAGTCCGAAGTATCCAAGCAGGAACGCTCGATAGCGTTTGAATGACGCTTGCCCTGAAAGATTTCGCTTCGTTCAGCTCATTCGGCAGCCGCTCAGCGCTTTTTTCAAAGAACTCTCGCACGTACTCCGAGCGGCACGGAACAAAATCGCATCCTGGTTTCGATGTCCGTTCCAGAAACAGGACACGACGCGGGTGCGATACATAGTTCACCGAGAAGCCGGCCCACGTCGGATCAATCTCATAAGCCAGTTCGCCATTCAACGTTCTGTGAGGAGCAATATCTTTCAAATGCGGAAAGAACTTCACCGTGTCGGGCAGAAGCTTGACCGGGGAGGACAATCCATAAGCAACGAGAGCGGAAGCATCCTTCGAAATATAGGTCCAGTCATCCGACACGAAGGAAAAACCGCATCCAGCCAGCGCAGCGGCTAGTGTGGACTTGCCGGCGCCAGAAGCGCCAGCGACGAGCACGCCGGTGCCGTTGTGGTCGAGACAAGCACTATGCAGCGGAACAACACCTACGGTTGTACCGAGAACCCCGATGGTGATGGGAAGCAGTACGTTATTCCAGAAGGAACGGTCGCGCGCGGCTCCCGCCGAGAGTACGGCGTGAACACGTCGTCGCAACAAATCGTAAGTAACGACGCCGCGTGGGGGCAGCGTCGCAAACACCAGATGCCGATGCCCTCGGAAAAAGGTGGCGTCATGCGCGGTATTTTCCATTGCGGAATCGATCAGCACTTCCATTTCGAACGAAGCCGCGCAGTGAGGCTGCCGCATCTTTGTTATCCAGCACGCCGTGGATTCCAAGACATCAGCGGAATTTGTTGCGATGCGACAACGCGCGCCAGCGATCAGAAACTCTGTGTGGAGCGGAAGTGTTTGCCGATTGAATCTCAACATCATCGTCATGATGTTCACTCTAACGCGAATTCAAGCGAAGAAACTGCCAGGGAAAAAGAAATGACAGTCGCGTGACATCCTGGTGACAATCCCATTTTCGCCCCGCCGTAAGGTGAGCTTGTCAGTCAGGAATAATTGTGATGTCGAAAAAAGTAGTTTTCTTTTTTCCTTCCTTCGCGAGCACAGAAGCTACTGCACCGCTGGGAATTCTGGCCGTGGCAACACCGCTCATGCGGGCCGGGTATTCGGTGCGGCTGATCGATTCGACGATCACTCCGAATTTCAAGGAACGAGTTCTGGAGGAAGTTCGGGACGCGATTTGCCTGGCGATTTCACTAGTGACTGGGCCGATGATCCGCGAGACCGTCGAAATTGCCCGCGCCGTCAAATCGTGGGATCCGGAGTTCCCCGTCATTCTCGGGGGTTGGCATCCTTCGCTTTTACCCAAACAAACTTTGGAATCTCCGTACATTGACGTCGTCGTGCGCGGTCAGGGCGAAGACACCTTGCTCGAAGTTGTACAACATCTCGAAGCCCGAACGCCGCTAGACCTGGTGCCGGGAATCGGGTTTAAACGAGACCTCAAGTTGCACTTCACCACCGAACGCCCGCTGCGACCAATCGTGGATTTACCGCCGAAGGCATATCACCTTGCGGACTTTGACGCTTATCAACGGAGCTGCGGACGCCGATGGGCGATGTACATCTCGAGCCTGGCTTGCCCGTTCAATTGTTCGTACTGCACGAACGCGGGAGTGTACGGTCGCAAATGGAACGCCTTGCCACCAGAGCAGTTCGTCGAAGAAACCGTGGATCTGACCGGGCGGTACGGCCTGGAGATGCTTTGGATAGTCGATGATAATTTTCTTGTTGATCTCGACCGGGCTCGTCACATCGCCGAGGGCCTGGTGCGCGCTGGCGCAGATTTTCGATGGAGTATTCAGGCCACGACCAATCTGACGGCGCGTCTGACTCACGAAGATTTGAAACTGCTGCGCCGCAGCGGCCTGCATCAGATCTGCCAAGGTGTGGACTCTGGCTCAGATAAAATTCTGAAACTGATGAATAAAACGTTTCAGGATTTTGACTCGATTTATGAAAGTGCTTCTCGCTGCTTGCATGCGGGGATTCGCCCTTCCTTCAACATCATCTTTGCTTATCCGGGCGAGGGGACGAAAGAACGGCGCGAAACCATCGATTTCATGATGGACGTCTGCCGGAGATTTCCCGGGGCGGAATTCTGGACGAATATTTTTACGCCCTATCCTGGTTCACCCATCATGGAACAAGCGCAGGAGCTAGGCATCCAGGTGCCTCATTCGCTGGAAGGCTGGGCGGATTTCTTCCCTCGCTATACGGTTCTTCCGTGGCTAAGCGGGCGCGAGCACAAGCGGCTCCAGGTGATGCGAGACTACCTGCGGATTGCCTTCGACCGCGTGCCGATTGCGGCAGACACGCGCAAGCGTTCCACGCGGATCGCGCAAAAACTGCTTTCGTTTCCCGCGCGCTGGAGACTGGATCATGACGCCTACACTTTCCCCGTTGAATTGTGGGTTAACGAAAAGCTGAAACGAAGAATTCCTTCATTCAAACCTGCCGTCGATGCGACCCGGCTGGAGCCAGCTGGTGTAAAGGCGGCGTGTTGATGAAACGGAAAGTCGTGTTGTTCTATCCGCCGTACGATGGGCCGCCCCTGGGCGCGCCGGCTTGTCTGCTTAGCTTGGCATCGCCTTTGCTCCAGGCGGATTTCGAAGTTGTCATAGTTGACGCAGCGATCGAACCCGATTGGCTGGCTGCGGTCCTTCGCGCCTCGCGCGATGCGTTGTGCCTGGGAATTTCCGTGCTCACAGGCCCTATGATCCACGGCGCCGTGCGAATGGCCAAAGCCATGAAGAAAGCAGCCCCTGGCGTTCCAGTCATTTTTGGGGGATGGCATCCAAGTCTTCTGCCCGGTCAAACACTGCAAGAGAATTTTGTCGATGCTGTCGTTCGTGGGCAGGGTGAATTAACTCTATTGGAAGCCGCAGAACATCTCGCCTCCGGAAAGGGCATACACGGGATTCAAGGAGTTTCTTCCAAACAGTTCGGATTGCCGCAACATGCACCAGAACGCCGGATGGCTCTGCTGGACAATTTGCCGATGCCTGCCTTCGGAATGGCAGATTTCGATGCCTACGAGCGGGTTTCCGGAGAACGCAAGCTGGCTTACGCGACCAGCGTTGGTTGTCCCTATGCCTGCAATTACTGCACAGATATGGTGTTTTACAAACGGCGCTTCAACGCTCTTGAGGCCGACCGCGTGGTCAAAGAAGTGACGGAACTAGTGGCCAAATACCGCATCGAGGAAGTGGCCATGCTGGACTCCAACCTGCCTGTTGATTGGAGAAGAGCGAGGGATATCGCCAAAGGGTTTCTCGACTCGGGAATCAAGTTCCGTTGGACCTTTCAAGCTTCAACGGATTTTCTCTGCCGGATGAGTGACGATGACGTGCAACTTCTCGGAGCTAGCGGCGTGACACACATGGGTTTTGGTACCGAGTCGACGTCCAGCACTGTGCTGAAGCTGATGAACAAACGCCACCAACGCGTGGACGAAATGTATGAAACGGCCCGCAAGGCAGCCATCGGAGGAATCCATGTCACGTACAACCTGATTTTTGGCTACCCTGGCGAAACCGAGGCCGACCGCGTGGAAACTTTGCAGACCATGAGCGACATTGCGCGTCAATTCTGGAACGTGAGTTTCTCGCCGAACATTTTTACTCCCTATCCCGGCATTCCCATTTGGGGCCAACTGCGCGAATTGGGAGTCAAGGAACCGCAATCGATGACGGAATGGGCCGAACTGCCGTTGGGCCGAAACACTCTTCCGTGGCTGCAAGGCAAGGAGTTGGAACGGCTTCAGCGAATGCTCGACTTCTTCCTCTTGAACAATCAACTTCGCAAAGCGACCAAGAATCATCCACGCCTCAGGGCCGGGTTGCGGCGCGTCCTGGGAGCACCGCTTCGGTGGCGACTGCGAACGAACAAATATTCGTTTCCGTGGGAACTGTGGGTGAGTCGCAAGTTGGAAAAGATTGTTACGCGCCGATCGCTGGTCACTGGCCAGCCACTGGGGGCTCAGGGAGCAGACGCATGTTGAGCCGCGTGGGTAAAGCCGTTTTGCTGGGGGGCATCGATGGCTGATGTGCTGTTGACGCATACCTATCACCTGGCTTACGACCGCAAACAGGTTCGCAAGATGGAACCGTATCCACCGCTGGGTACGCTCTATGCTGCCGCACTTTTGCGAACGCATGGAATTTCGGTGGCCGTGTTTGATCCCATGCTCCAGGAACCGGAGACCGGCCTAAAAGAAGCATTGCGGGTTCATCGCCCCAAAATCGTCGCCATTTACGAGGATGATTTCAATTTCCTGACAAAGATGTGCCTGACGCGAATGCGCGAACTGGCTTGGGAAATGATTGAAATCGCCCGGCAACATGGCGCCCGTGTTGTGGTTCATGGCTCGGATGCAACTGATCATGCCACGGAATTCCTCAGGCGTGGAGCCGACGGTGTACTGGAAGGCGAAGCCGAGTATCCACTCCTCTTTGCCGTACGCGCCATGATGGCGCATTCGAGCCTGGCAAATGTTCCTGGAATGATTTACCTGGGAAACCGCGGAAACAAAGACGCGGTGCGCAGTTGCGCGCAAAGATCTTTTCCGGCCCCCTCGACACTTCCGATGCCGGGACGCGACCTCATCGATCTGTCGTTGTACCGCAAGGCCTGGAAAGACGCACACGGCGTTTTTTCTCTCAATCTAATTGCTAGTCGTGGGTGTCCTTTCCGTTGTAACTGGTGCGCCAAGCCAATCTTTGGAGATAAGTACCACTTGCGTTCGGCGGTGGATGTGGCCAGCGAAATGCGTTTACTGAAGGAACAGTACGGAGCGGAACATCTTTGGTTTGCGGATGACATTTTTGGACTGAATCGCCATTGGCTGCAGGAGTTCGCGGCTGCGGTGGAGAGTTTCCGCTGTGCGGTTCCTTTTAGAGTCCAGGCCCGAGCAGATTTGCTCACGAGCGATAGCGCCGCGGCGCTTCGACGTGC
The DNA here is from genome assembly GCA_036491775.1 of Candidatus Acidiferrum sp. Lineage (GTDB taxonomy): Bacteria > Acidobacteriota > Terriglobia > Acidiferrales > UBA7541 > Acidiferrum. The sequence goes on along the minus strand of DASXBH010000387.1, from coordinate 1,346 downwards.
GGGTTGTGCGGAAGTGTGGATGGGCGTCGAGTCCGGCTCACAGAAAGTACTAGACGCGATGGATAAAGGCCTGCGCGTAGAGGAAGTCATCAGCGCGAGGGAACACCTTAAGCGCGAAGGTATTCGCACTTGTTACTTTCTACAGCTCGGTTATCCGGGAGAGCAATGGAACGATCTTCAGAAAACAATCGCGCTGGTGCGGACAACGCGACCAGACGATGTCGGGGTCTCATTTTCCTATCCGCTGCCTAACACGCGGTTTTATGCTCGAGTGAAAGAGCAGCTAGGAGCGAAGCAGAACTGGTCCGACAGCGAAGATCTGTGCGTCATGTTCAAGGGCACCTATACGGACAGATTTTACCGAGCCGTTCGTGACGCGCTCCACGCCGAAGTAGAGGGCTGGAGATGTGTTGCGGGACAAAGTGAAGAAGCCGAACGAAGTGTGCATCTGTGGAAGCTCGTGGAGTCCATGGAACCTGTCAGCCGAAACCTGGATCCCACGGAACTTCCCGAGGTGGCGAGCGACCAAGGGATGAGCTTGTTTCCCCGCGGTGCGCACTTTGTGCCGCTAGACTCGGTGGTCGCGCGCACAGGAGAAGTCAATGAGTGATCTCCTGCTCACTCACGGCTACTTTCTTTATGAGGATCCCAAGGAGTTGCAGATCCTCAAACCATACGTGCCGCTCGGACTGCTTTATATTTGCGCACATCTTCGGGCGAAGGGTTTTGGCGTCGATGTGTTCGACACGACTTTTTCGAGCATGCAGGAGCTCAAGAAGCATCTGGAGACGGAACGTCCAACGGTGCTTGGAATCTACGCCAATTTGATGACGCGCAAGAAAGTAGTCGAAATTCTGCAGGTCGCGCGGCTCACCGGATGGAGGACCGTTGTGGGCGGTCCGGAGCCGGGTGCATACGTCCGCGAATATCTGGATGCTGGCGCGGAGGTTGTGGTCCTTGGAGAAGGCGAAGCCGCGATGGAGGAACTGCTCCCGGCCTTGCAGAGCAAATCAGGTTCAGCGTTACAAAACATTTCTGGCATCGCGTTTTTGAACGAGTCAGGACAGTTGCATCAAACCAGCCCCAGGATACACATTTCCGATATCGACGCGTTACCTTGGCCGGCCCGCGATGCGGTAGACATTCCGCGGTACGTGGACACTTGGCGCGGTGCGCATGGCAAGGGATCGCTTTCGTTCATAACGGCGAGAGGTTGCCCATATCACTGCCGTTGGTGCAGTCACCAGGTATTCGGAAAGACGCATCGGCGCCGCAAACCGGAAAAAGTCGTGGATGAGGTGGAGTGGCTGCTCGAAACCTACTCTCCGGACATGGTGTGGATTGCC
>DASXBH010000386.1:0-2408 GCA_036491775.1 Candidatus Acidiferrum sp. | reverse complement strand
GCCGCCCATCACCACAATTCCCTTGATCAGCGTGGCCAGCGACGCATCTTCCTTCAAAACCGTGGCAATGTTGGTCAACGGTCCAACCGCCACAATGGTGATCTCGCCAGGATTCGCGCGCACAATCCGGCGAATCAGTTCGGCAGCGCTCGCGGCGACGGGCTGCAACTTAGGCTCAGGAAATTCCACACCGCCCAAACCGTTATTTCCATGCACGTATTTCGCGGTAATCAGCCGCCGCACCAGAGGAGTCGCCGCGCCCGCCGCCACCGGAACATCGGCACGGTTGGCAATTTCAACCAGTCGCAGCGCGTTGGGTAGCGTCAGCGATAGCGGCACATTTCCGGAGACCGGAGTGATCGCTTCGACTTTCAGCTCCGGCGAGCGAAGCGCCAGAAAAATCGCCATCGCGTCGTCCACGCCAGGATCGGTATCCAGAATGATGCGTTGCGGCTTCGCCGCTGCAGCAGTGTTCAACGAAAGTAGCGACTCGCTGCTGGACGCCGACGAGAATTTTGGCAGTGACGTGGCCAGCACAGCTCCCGCGGAATAACCGAGAAATTTACGGCGACTGCTCCGAAAAGAATCAGGGCGCATGAAGTTCCTTTGCAAATCAGAATAAAAAATGAAATCAACTGCGATTCGCGATTCTACAGCATGCCAGCTCATTGCGAGGAAGTTTCGCAGCGACCAGTCAATTTGAGCGTCGCGCCCAACCTTTCTACTTCCGCCTTTGCCTGTGTCACTCCGCGTCGACAACGCAGCGGAAACCAATCGTTCCCGCGCGATCGCGACCTGGCGCCATGAGCAGAAATTTCTGATGTTCGTCCAGGCGATAGGTTTGCGGGAAATACCAGATCGACCCGTGCGGCTGATACGCCGCCCCTCCGCGCAGAATCGCGGCCCGCGTGTGCGGGTCCACATATTCATCGGTCCATTGCGAGACATTGCCTACCAGATCGAGCACGCCGAAACGGCTGGCGGAGTTTGGATAAGCGTCGACATCCGAAAGCGGAGCACGCGTGCGCCCGTGGTCGGGTGGCGGCAGCGCCCGCGGATCCCAGTGATTGCCCCAGGGATACAGCCTCCCATCAACCGACTGCGCCGCATATTGCCATTCCCATTCGTGCGGCAGGCGCTTGCCCGCCCATGCAGCGTAAGCGCGCGCGTCTTCCAGCGAAACCCAGGTAACAGGCTTGTTGGCCCAGCCGTCGGGGAAATTGCCGTTGTTCCAATCGCGCAGGAAATTGTGATCGTCCGCGGGATGATAGTGCGTGGCGTCCAGAAATTTCTTGTACTGAACATTCGTGACCGGTGTGCGGTCCATATAAAAGCGCGAAATGTGTACGCGATTCCGATGCGACCGCCGTGCCGAATCCTCCCAAGGGTATTGGACGTCGACGCCAGGATCGTTGCCGCCTTCAATCTCAACGCCGCGCACCGAAAAGTCGTAGTCGGCTTCAGGAATCGAGAGCATTCCCTCTGGCGCAGTAGCGACCGGTTTCGTGCGTGGAATCTCAACAATCGTTTGCGAAACCGCAGACCACGTTCGCGGATACGAACCCAGCGGCCGCTTCGACCGCTCGGCCATAAACCCGAGCAGCGGTTGCAATGAGGGCGCGTCAGGGGCTTCTTCCGTCGAGAGCACCGCGGCAAAACCAAGTCCTTCGATGGGAAATTGCAGCGTGGCCTCTTCCCCGTGAAGCGCAGGCTGCAATTCGCGGCCGTGCCACAGATCGTAATAGCGCAGCCCGCGATGAAATGGGACGCGCAACTGTTCTCCAGCCACGTCGTACTCATTGCGATTCACCATGGTCCACAGCGTGCGCGACGCACCAGGAAATTTACTGGCAAACACTCCAGCTTGCAGCGTGGCGGTATGCGGTTGCCAATCCGCGCTGACCAGATTTTCCGCGAACGCCCGCTCGATGCGCGTGAATCGCAGCAGCGCTTCGGCATCGTGCGGCGTCATCGGATACCAAAAACCCCAAAGATTTTCCAGCGTGGCGTAGCCCACTCCGTTGAAAAAGGCATGCTGCAGGCTGTCTGTCTTGTCCCGCGTGAAACGGTCGGTGACATTCACCATGTGCCGCGGCTCCAGCCATCGCGACTTGTTCACCATCGGAATGAACGGGTACGGCACATCTTCCCAAGTCACCCAGTCGTTCCAGCCCAGCGTGCTCCATGCCAGCGACTCGTCGCGAATTTCGAATTGCGGCTCCAGCGCCAGGGGATGCTGCGCATTTCCCGAAGCAGCGCGAAACTCCGCTGGAACGCTCTCCAGCGTGTCGAAATTGATGCCGTCGGCGCCGATTTCTTTGAGCAATTGCGTCAATGCGATAAACGGCGCCGTGGATTCTTCACGCGTACCGGAATCCCACGCCAGGATCGGGAAAAATACTTTGACG
>DASXBH010000385.1:0-9751 GCA_036491775.1 Candidatus Acidiferrum sp. | reverse complement strand
GCCGCCACGCCTTCTTCCGCGATGCGATGCATCTCCTGAGTTCGAATCTGAATCTCGAACGGCTGCCCGCCGTGAATCACCGTGGTGTGCAGCGACTGGTACAAATTCGGCCGCGGCATCGCGATGTAATCCTTGAATCTCCCCGGCACCGGCCGCCAGATGTGATGCACCACGCCGAGCGCTGCGTAGGTATTCCGCTCCGAGTCGGTGATCACCCGCACCGCCAGCAAATCGTAAATCTGGTCCAGGCTTCGTTCCTGCCGCGTAATCTTACGGTGCAGCGAGTACAAGCCTTTAACGCGTGCTTCCAGTTCCGCCGGAATACTGTTCTCCACGAGCTTCGTGCGAATGGTGTTCTGCACGTCTTCCAGGAATTTCTTGTGAATTGGTGCTTTCTCACTGACTTGTTTCTGCAAAGAGAAGTACGCGTCCGGCTCCAGGTACCGGAAGGAAAGATCTTCGAGTTCGCCCTTGATCACCGCCATTCCCAGGCGGTGGGCGATCGGCCCATAAATGTCCATGGTTTCGCGTGCGATGCGCTGCTGTTTCGAAGGTTCCAGATACTCCAAGGTGCGCATGTTGTGCAGCCGGTCCGCCAACTTCACCAGGACCACCCGGACGTCGTGTACCATCGCCAGCAGCATCTTGCGGACGTTTTCCGCCTGCCGCGCTTCTGGCGCCATCATGTTCAAACGGCCAATTTTGGTGACGCCTTCCACTAACCGCGCCACTTCTTCCCCGAAACGTTCCTCCAGCCGCGAAAAAGGAAATTCCGTATCCTCGATGACATCATGCAGCAATGCTGCCGCCAGTGCCGTGGCGTCCATGCGCATGTCCGCCAGGATGTGCCCGACTTCGAGCAAATGGCTTACGTACGGCTCACCCGAATAGCGAAACTGGTCGCGATGCCGCTCCGCCGCGATTTCATACGCACGCCGCACCAGCCACGGGTCTTCCGAGGGCCGGTTCGTTTTCAGTTTTACGAGGAGCTCTTCCAGGCGCGAATTAAGCTCGCGCTCCGTGCGGTCGCGGTTGAAATTCAGGGGGAAATTGGTGGGCGACGGCATACTCTAGTTTACGCCTCCGGGCTACCTCTACAAAGCGGTTAGACCCGCCAACGGTTCTATAGCCACAACGCTTAGCCACCAAAGCAAAGGGCCCCGGCGCTAACCGGAGCCCTCAGTGACCTCACTTAACTTGTTAAGAAACGGCAGGCGTTGGCTGCTCGGCTCGCTTCTGCTTAATTTCCTTTACCTTATCCAACAAGTCGTCGGCCTGCTTGGTCAGTGCATCGCGCTCTGACGCCGATTCCACCATATCTGCCTTGCGGCGATACAGCAGGTTCAAGTACGTCATGGCGTCATCATAGTCCGGCTTCAGTTCAATCGCCTTCTTCAGGCTATTGATCCCATCATCCACCATCGGACCATATTTTTGGGCGTACGACGCGCGCACATCCGGCGGCAGCGGATCCGTGTCTTTGATCTGCTTGTTGATGTGCGCCTTGTTGTAGTCCGCACGCGTCTCGGTGTTGCCGCGATAGGCCAGCGCCCAGTCGATTACGCCAACCGAATAATAAGGCTGCGGATCCTGCGGCTTCAGCGCAATATGTTTCTGGTGATATTCCTTCGACTGTTCGAATTTCTTTTGATCGAAGGGCTGTCCGGCCATCTGATACAGAATCGAAGCCAGCCCATCAATCGCGCTCAAATTGTCTGGCGCCTTTTCCAGCACGCTTTGATACTCGGCGATGGCTTCCTGGCCGTGTCGCATGTTCTCGTCCGAGGGCGCGCCCGGAATGTACTGGCTGGCGTACGCCGTGGCCAGATACAACCGCGCGTTCAACAAATCGGGGTCGAGTTCTTTAGCTTGTTTGAAATCTTCGACGGCCGTATCGAACTGGGCGTTCTTGAAAGCTGCCACTCCCTTATTGAGCAAATCGCGAGCGCGCAGCTTCGCGCAACCCGAAATGCTCCCCACAAGTATCAGAACCGCCGCCAGTGCCACCGCCTGGCCAGCATAGCGAGAAAACCGCGAGGGGGTCTCTCGTGTAACCGGTGCATGAGTCATCGAAGCGTCCATCCCTGATCAGCGCGGCTCCGTACACACTGGAGTCGAAGCTAGAATTCAAATCTTCCCGTAGGCGTCATTCCATCACGTTCAGCGTTTTTTTTCCAGTTCTGAAGTGAGCAATCCTACCGGCGATGCGCCGGCCTCTTGCATCATGTCGAGAACCTGAGCTACCGCTGCAAACTCGACGGAACGATCGCCTTGCAGAAACGCAACACGGCTTGCGCGTGGAGCAAATATTTGTTCGAGACGTTCGCGCAACTCACCGAGCTGTACTACCGACTGGTTCACCCGAACTCCGCCATCGGAACCAATCTCCACTATTATGGCCTCGGGATTTTCAACTAGAGGCGTCCTCACCTCGCTGGGCAATTCCGCCTGCAGTCCAGTCTGCTTGTGCGGCATGACCATGAATATGACCAGGAGCACCAGCAGAATATCGATCAGCGGGACTACATTTACTTCCGAAACAATCCCACGCCCACTTCCTACGCTCATTCCCATGAGTCACCTCGCACCGCGATTTACCCGGCGAGGAGGACTCTCACATCCTGCGAGAACTTGCTTACAACTCAAGGAACAAATGCTAAAGAAGTTTACTGCCCTGCTTCCAATTTTGCAGTGATCAACCCCACTTTATCGATCCCCGCACCCTTCATGATGTCAATCGCGCGGGCCACGTCCATGAACATGACGTCCTTATCACCCTTCACAAACGCTACTTTTTCGGCGCGATCTTTGAAAATCTGTTCCATGCGGCTTCCCAGCGTGTCCCAGGTAGTGTCTTCATTGTTGATTTTCAGCTTGCCGCCGTCATTCACCTGCACCACCACCGTCTTATTCTCCAGCTCCTGGTTTTGCTGCTGGTTCGGAGACGGCTGCGGCACCAGCGTATCCAGACCGCGAGGGATACGTGGCGTGATCACCATGAAAATAATAATGAGTACCAACAGAATATCGATCAGCGGAACGATGTTCGGCGACGAAAGCGCTCCGTGGCTACTTCCAACTTCCATTCCCATTGTCGATTCTCCTCTAAATCCCTACGAGTCTTTCAGAGCGAAATCCGCGCCGGGTGGGATCCAGCGCGGATTCCTCATCAATGCGCAAACGAATGCAACCAACCACTTGTTACTAATCGTCACTCCCAGCCGGCTTCTTTTCGCCAGGTTTCCCTGGAGTCGCAGCTTGGGTTTCTTTCGCCTTTTGCGTTAGAAGTCCCAGCTGGTCCACTCCTGCCGACCGGATTTCGTCCACGGCAGCTACCACGTCGCCATACTTGGCGCGCGCGTCGCTTCGCACGTAAACGGTTTTGTCCAGTTTATTGCTGATGCGGTCCTTGATCTGGCCTGTTAGATCTTCCTTGGAGACTTTATTGTTTCCCAGATAGAGGCTGCCGTCACGGGTGACGGCTACGATAATGGCGTCGTCCTTGTCCGCGTCTTGCATGTCTCGCGGCGAGTTTACTTTCGCCATCTCCACTGGCACGCCTTTCGACAACATCGGCGTGATCACCATGAAAATGATCAGCAGGACCAGCATGATGTCCGCCATCGGAATCACGTTCGGGGCGGCCATCTGTGCACCGGCTTGTGGCTTATAAGCCATTTTTCTGCCTTCCTTCTACGTTACTTCTTGGCGCCGCGGCGCAGGATGAAGTAGTTGATCAATTCCATCGACGAGTTGTCCATCTCCACGTCGAATGCTTCAACCTTGTTTGTGAAGTAGTTGTATGCCCAAACGGCGGGCACGGCCACAAGCAAACCGAAAGCCGTCGTTACCAGCGCTTCCGCGATACCGCCGGCCACCGCCGACAGACCAGTCTGCTTCGAACTTTCAATACCTTTAAACGCGTTCAAAATGCCGACCACCGTCCCGAACAGTCCGACGAACGGTGCCGTCGAACCAATCGTGGCCAGCGCCGACAAGCCGCGCTTCATTTCCGCGTGCACAATCGCCACCGAGCGCTCCAAACCGCGCTTCGCTGCTTCGATCACTTCCGCGTCGGAAACCTGTTGCGAGGCAGACTGGAACTCCGAGAGACCCGTCGCGACTACTTTCGCGATGTGGCTCTTCTTGTTCCGCTCGGCGATCGCAATCGCTTCGTCGAGTTTGCCATCCTTCAGTGCACCCGCTACTTGCTGCACGAACACCCGCGACTGCTTGCGCGCGTTGTTGTACATCAGGAAGCGGTCAATCATCACGCCGAACGAATACACCGAAAGGATAAACAGAATCACAACTACGATCTTGGCTAACAGACCCATCGAGCCCCACATGGAACGTAGGTCCCATGACGTTGCCGCCTCCTGCAGCCATGCCGCATAGACAAACAGAGTTGCTAACATTCGTTTGCTCCTTATTTCCTAGTGGCTCCGAGTGGCCGGAACCTTCGAGAGTATTTTTTCGCACTGCGGGTACCCGGAACGTCGCGTATCCCACTTCATCCGCGACGCCCGCTGGACTACGAAGCGAGAGAGAAAATCACATCGATCTCGGTATCGACTTCCACCGGATCTCCGTTCAGCAATGTAGGCTGATAACGCCATTGCTTCACGGCATCAAGCGCCGATTGCACCAGTAGCGGGTGCCCGGAAAGTACTTGTAGCTGTTCCACCGCACCGTTCTTACCGATAATCGCGTGCAGTTTCACCGTTCCGCTGATTCGCGTTTGCCGCGCCAACGGAGGATAGACTGGCTGCACACGGTTCACTAGGCGCGCCGCCTGGACGTTTCCGCCCACCGATACGCGCTTAGGTGTAACCTTCGGCGGTGGCGGTGCTGCCGTTCCTGCTCCACCAATCACGCCACCCATCACACCGCCCATCGATCCACCGGCCACGCCTCCTGGTACACCGCCGGAGACGCCCATGTCGGGTGGCGCTTCTTCTTCTTTAATAATCTTGACGTCCTTCGGAATCACCTTGGGTGCCACCAGCTTGCCAGCATCCATCAGGTGCGCCACCGGCTTGATCTTTACAACTTGCACGGCAGCCGGAGGCGGTGGTGGAGGCGGCGGAGGCGGAGGCGCCAGCAAAATCGAAGACATCAACGTCTTCGGCAATGCTTCGGTGTAGATCAGCGGGATTAATATGAGGACGGCGAGAAAGCCAATTTGAAACAACATGGACAAAACTACTGTCCACGGCTTGTTCGTCTTTTGCGCTTTATTTGTTGATACCACCATCTCTTCAAACATAGTTAACCACTACCTCCTCCCAGCGGGTGCGAGTCGCGGTTGGCCGCCCTCGTTTCCACGGGGTTTCGTGCCGGCTGCTGCGGTTCCGGATCCTACCACTGCGCTCTGCCCGCGCCACCTATTCCAAGCGACGACGAGCGGAGCGGCAATACCAAAACTGGAGTACGTTCCTATCACAATTCCTACTACAAGAGCAAAGGCGAAAGCCCTTAATACCTGACCTCCCATTAAAAATAGGACAAGAACTGTAAGAAATGTCAGTCCACTGGTCAGGATTGTCCGTGATAACGTCTGGTTGATCGACTTATTTACTACGTCTGCGAAGGGCTCTTTCCTTAGCAGACGGCTGTTTTCCCGGATGCGGTCAAAGATGACGATGGTATCGTTCATCGAGTAACCGACCAGGGTGAGTAACGCCGCGATTACTGTTAATGAAATCTCAAACCCGAAAATCTTGAATAGCCCGAGCGTGATCAGTACGTCGTGAAACACCGCGATGACCGCCGCTGCTCCGTAGACCCATTCGAACCGGAAGGCAATATATACCAGCATGCCTGCCAAAGCATAGAGCGTAACGCGAATCGCCTGGTTCCTCAGCTCCGCGCCAACCTTAGGTCCGACGATCTCCACGTTGCGAATCGCAAACGGTGCTAGCGAGAACGTGTCCTTGATCGCCGCAACCGCCTGGGGGGTCGCTCCGTTCACCGAACTCAACTCATCCAGGTTCGTCACCACACCATTCTTTACTTTGTCGCGATACGCCAGAAGATCTTTGGCTAGCTGCGTATATTTATCGGCGCCACTCACTCCTAGGCCCAGTGGATCGCGCTGCGTGAGAAAATTCGCCAGCACCGTCGGCGTCACCGAATTAAAGTCTGGCTTGTTCGAGTTCGAAACGCCGTAGGTCGCATTCAGCGCGCTCAGCACCTTGGCTTTGCCCTCATCCAAAGCCTGATCGCCCTGCCCGGCCACGAAAATGAGCACTTCGCTGGAATTCGAGTTCGCAATGTCGCTTATGCTCTGAATCTCGCTGTTGCCCAGTCCCTGCGCGCGCAATGCCGACCGCAACTGGTCAATATTCGGCGGTTGGGCGAAGCGCACGTCCACGTTGGTGCCCCCACGGAAGTCGATTCCGTACTTAATGCCGCCTTTAAGGAGAATTGCCGACCAGCCGATGAGCAGAAGAATACCGCTCAGTGTGAAGAAATATTTAGCCTTGCCCATCCAATTAATGTTGGGCTCTTTGAAGAACTCAATCATGCGCTTCCCTTCTTTAGACTCCAGTGGGTTTTGTTTTGTTCCCGCTTGCAGAACAATCCAGCGGTACTAGAACTCCACTCTCGTCTGAGCTGCCTAGATGCTGAGTTCCGCCTGGCGATCCATCTTCGCCAGGTGGTAATGGAAAATTGTCTTGGAGACGTAAATCGCCGTGAATACGTTGGCAATCAGACCGATCGTCAAGGTAATCGCGAATCCACGAATCGGGCCCGTGCCGAAGATGAACAAAAAGAATGCTGAAACGACGGTGGTTACGTGGGTGTCGATGATCGTCAGGAAGGCCTTGCTGAATCCAGCCTCTACGGCCGCGGCTGATGACTTCCCGTTTCTCAACTCTTCACGAATTCGTTCGAATACCAGTACGTTCGAGTCCACACCCATACCAATCGTCAAAATCACGCCCGCAATTCCCGGCAAAGTCAGCACCGCGCCAAACATCGCCAGTGCCGCCAGCAAAATGATCAGGTTCAAAATCAACGCAAGGACCGCGTTTGCACCCGACAGCCGGTAGTAGAACACCATGAAGATCATCACTACCAGCAAGCTCAATACCGATGCTTGCACGCCGTGACGAATCGAGTCCGCTCCCAGCGACGGCCCAACGGTGCGCTCTTCCAAGTATTTAATCGACGCGGGCAGAGCACCGGCGCGCAGCACCAACGCCAGATCGTGCGCCGTCTCTTGACTGAAGTTGCCGTCGATTCTTCCTTGATCGTCGATGCGGCTCTGAATCACGGGAGCCGAATAGACTTTTTTCTCCAGCACGATGGCCATCTGCCGGCCCTTGTTCTGTTCCGTGAAGGGCCCGAAACGTCGTGCCGCTTCACCAGACAAAACAAAGTTGATCTGCCACTGTCCCGGCATCTCGGTGTTGCGATTTTCTGTCGCGCTGCGTAGGTCGCGCCCGGTCACTACCGGCGTACGGCTCAGCACGTACCAGTTGTCCGCCGAATCCTGAGGGTTTTGGGGGTTACGATTTTCGTTTCGCCCACGCACAATCTCTGTGCCTGGCTGCAAAATCCCGCCGTGCGCTGCCAATGCGGCCGCTTCGGATGGATACGGGTTAGGGTCTTCCACCAATCGCAATTCCAGCTGGCCGCCGGCTTGAATTACCTGCTTGGCTCGGGCTGGATCGCTCTCACCCGGCAACTGCACCAGAATTTCGTTGTCCTGACCCGCGCGCCCACGCCGTTGAATCGTCGGTTCGGTCAAGCCCAGAGCGTTAATGCGTCGTTCGATCGTCTCCAGCGATTGCTGCATGGTGTTTTCTTGAATCTGCGAGACGACGGCCGGACGCATCGTCAACAAATATGAGTTCGCGTCTCCCGGAGCCGGCGCCATCGACCAGGTGCCCTCATACTGTTCATGAATCAGATCCCGGAATTGCGGCAATTGATCGGGCGCAACATTGCGCACGATGACGTGCTCATCATCCACGCGCCGCACTTCGTCATAGCGAATATTTTTGGTGCGCATCGCCGTCGTCAGCCGGTCCACGGTCTGATCCGTTTCTTGCGCCACCGCTTCCTGCACTTGCACCTGCAGAATCAGGTGTGTGCCGCCTTGCAGGTCGAGTCCCAGCTTGATCTGGCGCGAGAAATTGTCTTTCACCTGCGCCCACGATGTTGGAAACGTCGGGAGCCCAATAATGAAATAGATGCACACCAGAACAACCGCTACGATAAACAGCATTTTCCACTTCAGATTTGGGTTCATGGTTAAGAGGTCATGCGCGTATCTTGGCGCGCAGGCACATTATTTGGCATCTTCCGACGCCTCTACCTGCGCTATCGCTGCACGCGCGATTCGTATTTTCACCTGGTCGGCGATTTTCAGAATTACCGTGTCGCCGTCGATTCCATTGATGGTGCCGTAGATGCCTGCCGTGGTGATGACCTTATCGCCGTTCTTGATCGCCGCCAGCATTTCCGCCACTTTCTTGCGCTGCCTCTGCTGCGGCATGATCACCAGGAAATACATGATCCCGAACATGAGTACCAGCGGTATCAAGAAGCCGCCAAGCCCGGCACCCCCGGCTTGCCAAAAAAAGAATGCTGCCAGATTCATGTTCGTTATTTGCTACCGTACCCTTTCGGAGCGACTACGTCCCTGACCGAGAACAAAAAATCCCGTCACATTTCAGGGCCCAGAGAAAAAAATCCGAGAGCAGGGGTATTTTCCCGCTTACACTGCCCGCCCGATTCTCGTTCTGAGACTCGACCTACCGCGGGTTGCCACGGCTCCGCTAACGACCTACTTCCGCCGGGGACTGCTCGCTTCAGGCCGGCCCCGCCGCATAGCGCGCGTGCAGCTCTGTCGCGAATTTCGCGAGATGTCCAAAGCTGATAGCCTCTCGGATTTGCCGCATTATGTCAATATAAAAGTGGACATTGTGGTGGGTAGCCAGAATTGCCGCGGTGATTTCTCCGGCTGCAAACAAGTGCCGCAGATACGCTCGGGTATACCGCTTACATACCCTGCACGTACAGTTCGGGTCGATCGGCTTTTGATCCTGGCTGTAACGGGCGTTCTTGATCAGCACCCGGCCCACACTTGTATATAGGCATGCATGCCGCGCCGCCCGCGTCGGCAGCACGCAATCCATCATGTCGATGCCACGCGCCACGTAATCCGCAAGTTGCTCTGGCCGGCCCACGCCCATCAGATAACGCGGCTTTTCCGCTGGCAAAAGCGCAGTTACTTCGGCGGTCATCTCACATGTCACATCGTGCGGCTCGCCTACCGCCAATCCGCCCACCGCATATCCCGGGAATTCCAGTTCCAGAAGTTGTCGCGCACTCTCGCGCCGCAAGTCCCGAAAGGTCGCGCCTTGCACAATTCCAAATTGCCATTGCGGCAATTCTCCGTTGCGGCTGGCATAGTCCAGAAAATATTGCCGCGCTCGTCGCGCCCACGCCGTAGTCCTCTTCAGAGCAGCCTCCGCCACTTCCCGAGGCGCTGGCGTCTCAATGCATTCATCCAGCACCATGGCTATGTCCGAGCCCAGCGCCAACTGAATTTCTGCCGCCTTCTCTGGTGTCAGTAAATGCTCCGAGCCATCCAGATGCGAACGGAAGCGAACTCCTTCATCGGTCATCTTGCGCAATTCGGACAGACTGAACACCTGGTATCCGCCAGAATCCGTCAGGATCGCACGCTTCCACGACATGAACTGATGCAAGCCGCCAAGCTTGCGAATCAGCT
>DASXBH010000384.1:0-8003 GCA_036491775.1 Candidatus Acidiferrum sp. | reverse complement strand
TCCGGAAACGATTGCGTATGTGTCTCGGGTGATTCGGAATTTTAACGGGAAGCAGAGTGCGCAGAATTCCGCGAGTGCGAAGACGGCCGCGGCAAGTGCGAAGAAGAAACAGGTGAGTGTAAAGAGCGCGCAAGTTGCGGCAGAAGAGCCGATGGTGGAGCAAGGTCCGGAAGCAGAGGCCGGCGGGAGTTCGGCGTCGGGATCGTAAGGCGGTAAGGGGCGACGGCCCGGGTCGGTCGACACTTCGGTTGAAGTTTAACTCGCGCACGTAAAGAGAATTCCAAGACAAATTCCGATTGATGTGATGAGCGGCGGGCGTTGCTTAGTTGTGGAGAGTTGTGCCTGGATCTGCTGGAGGCTGGGGTTTGGGGGTGTCGGTTTCTGCGGATGCTGACGGGGCGGGAGAAGACGGCGCGGCGGGCTGGACGTCGGAGAGATGACGAGGACGCTCGGAAACGCCGGCGGCGAATTTCTTAGCGACGTGAGACATTTCGGGAACGATGGCGTAGAGATTGCTTTCGGAGGTGGCGGAAGTGTCGCGAGCGATTTGCTGCAATTGCTGAGCATCTTCTTCGCCCTCAAATTCGGTGAGGCCTTCGGTCCAGGAGAGGATGGCGTCATTTTGTTTGAGATTGGTCATGGGAACAAAGATGAGGAAGCCGGGCGAGACGGAGCCCATTTTGATTTGATAGACGACCCATGGCGATTCGGATTTGGTTTTCTCGTAGGCGGCGTGGAGGATGTTGAAGGACTGAGCGAAATCGTTCTCGTGGCCTGGAGAGAAATGGATTTCGATGACACGCATGTACCGAGCGTCGGAGAGGTCGATGGTATCGGCGCGGTAGCCAAGGTCATCGCGGCGTTCGGCGATGATAGTGCGCTGGCTGGTGAGCAGGGCGGAAATCTCGTCCTGCATTTTGGAGAGTTCGGGATGCGCGGAATAGATTTGATTCCAACCGGTTAAGGCCTGCTCGATGTGTTCGTAGGAATCGAAGGGATCGAAGGAAACAGATTCGGGCTGGCCGGTAATGGCCTCGAGGGCGATCCAATCGTTGGGAACGTTGAGGCGATTGCAGGCTTTGGCCACGTTGACAGAAATTTTCTGATGGGCGGTGGCTTTGCCGTATTGAACTTCCTGGCGCACAAGAACGAGCAAGTGAGGGGGAGTGGAGGGAGACTCCGCGGCTTTATCCTGGGCGAAAACGAGCGAGACGCAGAAGAGCGGGAGCGCTAAGGCCGCTGCGAAAAGTCGGGTATGAGTCATGCATCTACCTCCAAGAAACTTGGCGACACTTGCGCCGAATGCCGAGGCGCGAGGACCAGTCGCGCAGGATTGGATGCGGCGAGCGGTCCGGTTGGAACGTTGTCGAGGCCGGATATTGAGCCTGTTTAGCTGCTGGAACAGGCAATCAGGTGATTTTGTTCGATGGGCAAGGCGGCGTCAACGAAGACGAACGCGATTGTTCCTGATTTGCATGCTGTGGAGCAAAGATGGGCGGAGTGCGGGAGGATTTGCCCTTAACGGTGGGCCAAGTATGAGGTTGGCAACCGCGATCCAGTCCTTGAGCCGGTCGAACCGGTAGTCAGGCGGAATGGGCGTACATGTCCCAACCCAGGTAGCGAGTGGCGGCCTCATGGACGACGGAGGCGACGCTGGAGAAGTTGGCGGCGACGTGGTGTTCGAAACCATTTTCGCAAATGTAGTGGAGGAGTTTTTGCAGGCCGGGAATTTCGACGACGCCGGCACCGCCAAAGGTGTCGAGAGGATCATCGGTGAAACGGCCGCTGCCGGTGTAGCCGCGAATTCTGCCGGCGTTATCGTCGGTGGAGAAGCGGGCGAAACTCATGGCGCCGGCTTTGACCTGGCCCACGCAGGTGCCAAAGGTATTGTCTTTGCCCACGGTGCCGGCAATGATGGCTTGAAAATCCATTTTTACATCCTTGAAGAAATGCTTGGGCAGATTGCTGCAGTGGAAGCAGACCGCCTTGTTGGGGTCGCTGCCGTAATTATTGTTCCAGTCGAGAAGCGCGCTGGGAGTTTCGGAGGCGAGTTGCAGAGCGTGCATGGCGAGAACGCCGCAGACATCGACTTCGCAAGCGCTGGAGAGAAGAGAATCGCTCATCATGCTCATGACGGTGCAGGGAACCACGCCGAGATTTTCTTCGAGAGAGGTCCAACATTGGACGGCGCTGATTTGCACGTGGGCGGTTTTCATCCAGTCGTCGACGACGGCGCCGAGCTTGGCCATTTTTAGAAGAGCGGCCGGGGGGACGCCGGCGGTGGTGACATAGGTCTGGATGGATTTGAGTTTTTGCAGGGCGAGATCGTCGGTGTCTTTCATGCGGCTGATGCGACCGATGACTTCGGAGAGATCGAGAGTTTCGACGGAGATGCCGCTGGCTTCGAGAAGTTTTTCGCTGTAGCGGACGGTGTTGAAGGCGGTGGGCCGAGCGCCAATGGCACCGATGCGTAGATTACGAAGGCCTTTCACGATGCGGCAGATGCCGGAAAACCATTCGAGATCTTTGGCGAATTCCGGGGAGTCTGGCGATTCGGTGTGCAAGGTGGTGAGGGAATAGGGAATGCCGTACTGGCGAAGATTGTTACAGGCGGACATTTTGCCGCAGAAGCTGTCGCGACGGTGAGTGATGCCCATTTTCGAAGGAGTGTCGGGCGTGGCCTGGACGAGGATGGGAACATTGAGGTGAGCGAGGCGGAGAGCGTCGGCAATGGCGCGTTCATCACCAAAATTGGGAAGAGTGACGATGATGCCGTCGATGGAGTCAGCTTTGGATTTGAATAAGCCGGCACAACGTTTGGCGTCGTCGTAGGTTTCGACTGCGCCGTGCTTACTTTGTTCGGGAGTGAGAACAACAGGGTCGATGGAGGCTTTTTGCAGGGCCTGGATCATTTCGTCGCGACCGGATTTAGCCAGATGATCGGGAAAGAATCCGCGATTGCCGACGATGATGCCCATGGTCATTTTTCGTTTACTAGTCATACTGCGTCCCATCACTTTCTGTCAGACGCGGCCTTTGCCCGGAGCGAAATAGATGCAGTAGGCAGTGCCGATCGCGGCGAGAATGGCGCCCCACCAGATGTTGGCGTGCAAGTGGTAGAGGACGACTGGTTGTTGCGGCGGATGAAAAAATTCGTAGACGCCCGAGTCACAGATGAGCAGGCCATTCACCAGCAGAGAGATGCCGATGAAGAACCAGATCGAGAGGGAGCCGCCTGTTTTCATTGAGCCCTCACCAGAAAACTACGTTTACCACTATAAAGAGAACGCCGACAACTGCGGCCCAGAACCAGGGACGATGAAAAACGGTGACATAGGATTCCGTGGGAATTTCGGTGACGCCATAGACCAGGCCGCTTAATTCGGAGTCGGGCTTGGGCACGGTGAGCATGCTGACGACGATGGTGACGAGGACGCAAACGATCCAGGACCAGAGTGCGCGATACATATTTTCCGCCATGTCGCGGGCGTTTGGCGAGAGAGCAATGTAGCGCAGGGCGGACGGATCAATTTTAACCCAGGCCCACATGCCGATGGAGGAGAGTGTGCCGGCAAGCAAACCCCAGAAGCCGCCCGCAGAGGTGGCGCGCTTCCAAAGCATGCCAAGAATTACGGTGCCGTAGAGCGGGGCGATGAAAAAGCTGAAGAGGGCCTGAACGTAATCCATGATGCTTTTGAAATCCATGACGAGATAGGCGGTGCCAACGCTGATGATGACGCCGACTACGGTGGCCCAGCGGCCCATGCTGACGTAGTGCTGATCGGTGGCATCTTTTTTGATGAGAGCGCGGTAGATGTCGTAGGTCCAGACGGTGGTGAAGGCGCTGACGTTGCCGGCCATGCCGGACATGAATCCGGCGATGAGCGCAGTGATGCCAAGACCGAGAAGGCCGGGGCCGCAATAACGGGCGAGCATGAGAGGAAGAACTTCGTTGTAGCTGTGACCGCCGGTGGCGATGGCTTGGGCTTCGCCGGTGAGCTTCATGGGAAGAACGGCGAGAGCGAGCAAGCCGGGCAAAATGACGATGAAGGGCACCATCATTTTGAAACCGGCGCCGATGATGGGAGCCATTTTCGCGGCGCGCAAATCTTTGGCGGAGAGCACGCGCTGGACGACGAGGAAGTCGGTGGTCCAGTAGCCGAAGGAAATAATGGCCCCAAGGCCAAAGACGATTCCGGTCCAATGAATGCCCATGGGATTGTTGGAGGAGCTACCGAGAGTGCTCCAGAGATGGGTGTATTCGGAGGAGGCGTTGGTGGCGATGCGGGTTTTGAGATTGCTCCAACCGCCGGCATCGATGAGGCCGAGGATAGGAATAAGCAAGGCGCCAGCCCAGATCAAAATGAATTGCAGGACTTCGTTGAAAATGGCGGAGCGAAGACCGCCGAGCGAAACGTAGACGGCGACGGTGGCGGAAGAAACGAGAATGCTGAAATTGATGTCCCAGCCGAGAACAATTTTGAGGACCAGGGCCATGGAATACATGTTGATGCCGCTCATCAGGACGGTCATTAAGGCGAAACTGACGGAGGAGAGAGTGCGGCTGGCTTCACCGAAACGAAGTTTGAGGTAACCGGGAACGGAATGAGTTTTGGAGATGTAATAGAACGGCATCATGACGAGCGCGAGGAAAAGCATGGCGGGAATGGCACCAATCCAATACCAGTGCGCGGCGAGGATGCCGTACTGATAGGCGGCGCCGGCCCAGCCCATTAGTTCGAGAGCGCCGAGATTGGCGGAGAGGAAGCTGAGTCCGGCGATCCAGGCGGTCATTTCGCGGCCGGCCATGAAAAAGTCTTCACCGGTGTTGGAGCGTTCCTTGAGGTAGAAACCGATGGCGAGGACGAGGACGAAATAGAAAACGATGATGAAGAAGTCGACGGTGGAAAGATGAACGAGGCGAGAGGAGTCGAGGGACGCCAGCGCTAGGAGCATTCAGAGTGCCTCGGGGGAGCGAAGGGAAGTTGGGATGAGAGCATCGATCTCGCTTTTAGCACTTTTGCCGAATTCAATCCAGAGCGGAGGCGCACAGCGACAGTCTACTTATTTCGCGGAGAAACGAAAAATTGTTTTGGAGTGGAGAGGATGATCGGGAGAGACGAGAGTGGAGGGGAAAGTTGGGTGATTCGGAGAGTCCGGGAAGTGCTGGGTTTCGAGGCAGAAACCGGAACGAAAGGGGTAGCGCTTGCCGGCCTTGCCGCGAATCGTGTCGTCGAGGAAATTGCCGGTATAGAACTGGATGCCGGGCTCGGTGGTGAGGACTTCGAGGACGCGGCCGGACCGCGGATCGGAAGCGATGGCGGCGAGCTGGGGAGTGACGTTGGCGTCGTGGTGAGTTTTGTTGAGCACCCAATTGTGATCGTAGCCCTTGGCGAAATTGAGTTGCTCGTCGGGCTGGCGGATGCGGGAGCCGATAGGATGAGGTTGCGTGAAATCGAAGGGGGTGTTTTGTACGGAGCGAATTTCACCAGTGGGAATCAGGGCGGAGTCAACGGGAGTGAAGCACGCGGCGTGGAGTTGAAGAACGTGGGAGAGGATATCGCCGGAGCCTTCGCCGGAAAGGTTGAAGTAGCTGTGATTGGTGAGAGTGGCGATGGTGGGCTGGTCGGCGGCGGCGGTGTAGTCGATCTCGAGTTCGTTTTTATCGTGAGGTAAGGTGAAACGGACTTTCGTGGTGAGAGTGCCGGGAAAATTTTCTTCACCATCGGGGCTGATGTAGGTGAATTCGAGGGCGAGGCCGTGTTCGCCTGGGATTTCGTTGGCAGTCCACATTCTTTTATTAAAGTCACGAATGCCGCCGTGAAGAGAATTGTTACCGTTGTTTCTGTCGAGGATGAACTGCTGGCCGCCGAGGGAGAATATGCCCCGGGCGATGCGATTGGCGTAGCGGCCAATGGTGCTACCGAAATAGGATTTGTCGGCTTCGTATTCGTGAGGAGTGTCGTAGCCGAGAACGAGGTCGGCGGAATTTCCGCGGCGATCAGGAACTTTAAGGCTGACGATCGTTGCACCGAAATTGGTGAGGGCAACTTGCATGCCTGCGGTGTTGGTGAGGAGGTACAAATCGGGAGTTTGGCCGGGGGTGAGTTGGCCGAACGGACGCACCTGAAGAGAGGGTTGGGGAGGTACGTTAGCGGACGAGGGAGTGCTCATAGGAGTGGCAAAGAGGAACGATAACACGATGGCGGGTGAGCTTGCGATCGAGAGGAAAACGTAATCGTGTGATGTTCGACGCGAGGGCTGGCCGAAGGGTCAGGGCGGGTGGGGAAACGGGGTGAAAGACGGAGATCGTGTTTTTGTTACACCTCTGGTAGAGTGATGCGCAAATAACACTTCCACGGTACAAACGGAGGTTCTATGGCGGAATGGGAACTGCGACCATTGTCGTTGGGCGAAATTCTGGACCGAACATTTTCGTTGTACCGGCAGAACTTCCTGCTATTTGTGGGAATCACGGCGATTCCGCATTTGTTTATATTGGGATTGAACCTGGCACAACTGATGTTTATCAAGGCACCGGCGGT
Source organism: Candidatus Acidiferrum sp. (assembly GCA_036491775.1). Classification (GTDB taxonomy): domain Bacteria; phylum Acidobacteriota; class Terriglobia; order Acidiferrales; family UBA7541; genus Acidiferrum. Next base: position 1,458 of record DASXBH010000384.1, on the reverse strand, counting down.
GGCCCGGCCGCACGCGCAGCAACTGCAGGGAGGCGGGCTTGGCGGCGGATTGCTGGCGTTTGGAATTGTTGGGGGAATCGTAGGATTGATTGTTTATGTGATGGCGTATCTTTTCGCGCAGGGCGGAACGATTTATGCGGTGTCGGACATTTATCTGGGAAGACCGACGACCGTGGGCGCATCGCTGAAGAAAATGTGGGGGCAACTGGGAAATTTGTTTGGCGTTTCGTTCTTGAATGGAATGGTGGTGGTGATCGGGATGATCTTCCTGATTGTGCCGGGGGTTTATCTGATGTGCCGGCTGCTGACGTGCGTGCCAGCGGCGTTGCTGGAAGATTTGGGAGCGCGGGATTCGCTGGAACGCAGCTTTGCGCTGACGAAGGATAACGCGGGGCGCGCCTTTGTAATTTACCTGCTGTATTTTGCGATGCTGTACGGAATCATGATGCTGTTCACGATTCCGTCGGTGATATTGATGGCAGTGATGGTGACGAAGGATCCGAGCATGGTGTGGGTGATGACGGCGCTGATGCAGGTGGGAAGTTTTCTGGCGCAGGTGGTGGTGGGACCATTTTTGCTGATCGCGACGGCGGTGTTCTATTACGATTTGCGGGTGCGCAAAGAGGCGTTTGATTTGCAGATGATGATGAACCCAGAGGGAGTGGCGGCGCCGGCGCGGTCGATTGTGCCTTCGATGCTTTCATGAGGCGGTGCGGACGGGCGCCCCAAAGAGTGAGTGATTGTTGACGGGGTGGGTGATTGGAGAACGGCAAGGGTGCCGATGAAGCGAGCCTGGGGTTTCTTTTTTGCGGTGATTGCTGCGGTCCTTTTTTTAACAGGTGATGCGCGGGCGCAGGCGCAGACGGAAAATCCAAGCGGCGGCGCAGAGAATTCCGCGAGTGGGACGTACGATGTGGACGGGTTTATCGCTGAGCAGCAGCGATTGTCGGAAATACTCTCCAAAAAACCATCGGGCGAAGAAATGGGGCGTTTGCGATATTCGCTTCCAGCGTATTGGATTGTGCGAACGCAGGACGGAAGCTACACGATTTCCAGCGAATATTTGAAGGTGCAATTGTTGAGCGGGAAGAGCGACGACGCGCAATTGTGGGTGGACCATGTGATTCGGGAGGCGCGAGGTTATTCGGAAGCGTTGCTGCGGGCGAAGAAGACGACGGGGGATGCGCATCGGGAGTTGGACAAGATTCTAGCGGGATCGGAATATGCGGCCGTGCATCCGCCAAGCGCGTGGGATATGTTCCGGCAGCGATTGTCGGCGTGGTTGCTGCGGTTACTGGGAAAACTGTTTGGAGGGATGGCGCGCTATCCGATTGGCGGAGAAATTTTGTTCTGGCTGATCGTGGTGGCCGGAGTGGGATTTATCGCGCTGTGGGTATTTCGTTTTCTGGCGAGCCGAGAGCGAATGGAGGCGATGCCGGGAAGCGAGATCGTGAACGC
>DASXBH010000383.1:0-2818 GCA_036491775.1 Candidatus Acidiferrum sp. | reverse complement strand
CTAATTTCACGAATTCCCTGAGGTGCTTACTGATGCGCTGCCGCATCCTTATCGTGGATGATCATGAAGTAGTGCGCCGCGGCCTTCGCACCCTTTTGTCTGCACGCAGCCAGTGGGAAATTTGCGGCGAAGCCTCTGACGGCCTCGAAGCTATCGAGAAGGCAAAGGCCTTGCACCCCGACGTCATTTTAATGGACATTTCCATGCCGCGCATGAATGGCCTGGATGCAACTCGCCTTCTACAACTCGAAATTCCGGAAAGCAAAGTCATCATCGTCAGCCAAAATGATCCGAGAATCGTTCGCGAGCAAGCCCGGACCATCGGCGCCGCAGCTTATGTGGTGAAAGGCGACCTTAACGAAAAACTACTTGCCACTATCGACCAGGTCATCGGCGCGGCTCCCAGTCCCTCGTCGGCGCCCGCTCAGCCAACAGCATCGCAAGGCCCAGCCGGTGGTTGGCTTGCCGGAGGCGGTGGACTCGGTCAACTGATCCGCGAATACGACTGGTCGAAAACCCCTCTAGGCGCCCTCGATCATTGGCCGCAAAGCTTGCGAACTTCCATCAATCTCATGCTCAACTCTCGTCACCCGATGTGGATCGGCTGGGGACCGGAGATGACCTTCCTCTATAACGATGCGTACATCGCCGTCTTGAGCGAGGCGAAACATCCGCAGAGCTTGGGCCGGCCGGCGCGCGAAGTATGGTCGGAAATCTGGGACATCTGCGGTCCGTTGGCCGACAAAGTTCTCGAAAGAGGGGAGGCCACCTTCGTTGACGACGTTCGTCTTTTCCTGAGTCGCGGTGATCTCTTAGAAGAAACCTTCTACTCCTTTTCCTACAGTCCCATTCACGACGAATCGGGACGCGTGGCGGGATTGTTCTGCCCGAGCACCGATACCACCGCAAAGAATCTGAATGGCCGGCGATTGCGAACGCTCTCGGAGCTTGCTGCCAATGCTGTCGTCGAGAAATCGACAGAGGCCGCATGCGCATCTTCCTTCGCAACGCTGGCCAAAAATCCGGATGACGTTCCATTCGCCTTGCTCTATTTGTTGGATGAAGAGCACGGTGCCGCATTACTCAAACAGAGCACTAGAATCTCACCCAGTATCGAACGTGTCAGTCCACCGCGCATTGACCTGAAAAGTGAGCCGGACCATCAGCAACTCTGGAAGATTCGCGAGGTTTTAAATAGTTGCCAGCCTCAGCGCGTCTCGCTCGCATCTCTCGAGTCGCTTCCGATGGGACCGGCGCAACAGCAGGTCAAGGAAGCCATACTCCTGCCGGTCACCTCATCAGGCCAAAACTGGACCCTAGGAGTGCTGGTCGCCGGCGTGAATCCCACGCGTACCCTGGATTCCGAGTATCAAACATTCTTCGAGTTGGTAGCCGGACAAGTCGCTACCATCATCCAGAACGCTCGTGCCGCGGAAGAGGAACGTAAACGAGTCGAAGCGTTAGCGGAAATCGATCGTGCCAAAACCGCCTTCTTCAGTAATGTCAGTCACGAATTTCGCACCCCACTCACCCTGATGCTCGGACCCGTCGAAGAACTGCTCTCGAGGAGTCATACCGAACTCTCGCCCAACGCCAAGGGACAATTAGAGCTCGTAAATCGCAACGGCTCCCGTCTTTTGCGTCTCGTGAACACTCTCCTCGATTTCTCTCGCATTGAAGCGGGACGCATGCAAGCCATCTATCAGGCCACGGATCTCGCGCGCTTCACCATCGATCTTGCCAGCGTTTTTCGCTCTGCCACAGAAAAGGCCGGGCTCAATCTGGAACTCAATTGCCCACAACTGCCTGAGCCGGTGTTCATCGATCGCGGCATGTGGGAAAAAATTGTTCTGAATCTGATTTCCAATGCCTTCAAATTCACATTTGAAGGCGAAATCGCCATTGATTTACAGCAGATCGGCGAATACGCAGAGTTGCGAGTGCGCGACACCGGAGTCGGCATTCCCACCGAAGAACTTCCTCGCATTTTCGAACGCTTTCATCGCATTGAAAACACCCGCAGCCGCACCCACGAAGGCAGCGGCATTGGTCTCGCACTTGTTCAGGAGTTAGTGAAGCTGCACGGTGGCTCTTTCCTGGTTGAGAGTATTTTAGGCAAGGGCAGCACCTTCATCGTGCGCATTCCATTCGGCAAAGAACACTTGCCGGCAGACCGGGTCGGCGGCAAACGCACCTTGGCGACTACCGCGCTGGGCGCTGCACCGTTCCTTGAGGAAGCGCTGCGTTGGCTCCCCGACACAACTCAGAAGCAGCCCTCCGACGAAATGCCGCTGAGCAGCGAGTTTTTGCCCGTCCCCTATGCCTCGGACTCCCACGCCGGATCGGAATCGGAGAAGCGCCCGCACATTTTGGTCGCAGACGATAACAGCGACATGCGCCACTATCTTTCCCGCTTGCTTGGGGAGCGCTATGAAGTCAAGTCGGTTCCGGATGGCCGGGCGGCTCTCGATGCTATCCACGAACGCCAACCCGCTCTGGTTTTAACCGACGTAATGATGCCGCTGCTCGATGGCTTCGGGTTGCTGCAGGAATTGCGTTCCGATCCCAAAACAAGCAGTATTCCGGTCATTCTGTTGTCCGCGCGTGCCGGTGAAGAAGCGCGTGTCGAAGGTCTCGAGCACGGCGCAGACGATTACCTGATCAAACCATTCAGCGCGCGGGAACTTCTGGCGCGCGTGCACACTCACCTGGAGCTTGCGCACCTTCGCAAGGAAAACGAAAATGCGTTGCGCGACAAGGAACGACGTCTGCGCATGGCCACCGATGCTGCAGAATTAGGAATCTGGCACTGGTACCC
>DASXBH010000382.1:0-6583 GCA_036491775.1 Candidatus Acidiferrum sp. | reverse complement strand
AGAAGAATGGTGCGAATCGGCCGAAAAAGGCGGACGTAGTCCCAGCCTTCACGTATTTGTTCGAGCATGCTGCTCGCGTTGCTGTGGATGTTCAGGGGCCTGATGCGCATCAACAGCAAGGACGCGATTACCGCGAAGTAGCTGAGCCCGTCGATCAAGAAACACCAACCTTCGCCAACGGCTGCGATCAGCATGCCGGCGATGGCCGGACCGATGAGCCGTGCGCCGTTTGCCATGGAAGAGTTGATAGCGATTGCGTTGCTCAGATCGTTGCGATCCTCGACCATCTGAACCAGAAAAGATTGTCGGCCAGGCATGTCGAACGCGTTTATTAATCCTTGCAACGCCATCAGGGCGATAATTTCCCAAAGTGTGATTACATGCGCCAAGGTGAGTGCGGCGAGTGCGAGTGACTGAATAGCTGCTGCGGCTTGTGTCCAAATCAGCAGTTTGCGGCGATTCAGGCGCTCGACCCACACGCCGGCAAATGGACCCAACAAAAATGAAACAATCTGCCCGGCAAAACTCACCACGCCAAGCAACAGCGCCGAATGGGTCATGCGATAGACCAGCCAACTTGTTGCCAGACGCGTCATCCACGTGCCGATCAGGGATATGGTCTGGCCAGCGAAGAAGAGTTTGAAGTTGCGGTGTCGCAGTGCTCGCCAGGCGTGCGACATCGGGTTGCTAGAAACACCGATCTCCTGTTTGTCTGAATTGATTTCAGGCCCGCTCACAACTTCCGTTTGCGGGTCACGACTGGTCACTTTTCCGCCAAGCGCTGGATGATCTCACCAGCTTTAAACAGTGTTTCGCGGTCCTCGTCGTCGAGTTGTGCAATGGCCTGCGCCAGCCAGGTGCGCTTGGCATCCTTGGCGCTTTTGCGCACCGCAGCGCCTTTGACAGTCAACTCAATATTGACCTGACGCCCGTCCGTGGGGTGAGCCTGGCGTTCGACCATGCCCATTTCCTCAAGCGAAGCAATAGTCGTGCCCATGGACTGCGGTTTCATGCCCTCCGCGCGCGCCAGCTCGGCGGTGGTTGCAGGACCGTCTTTCGCGAGGCGCGACATAACTGCGGCTTCCGTGAGGGAAATTTCATGAGAGGCGGCAGCGGCGCGCACCCGTCGGATCAGCAGTCCAACGGCCTGTGTAAAGTCAGCAACGGCGATCTCAAAGGTCTTCTTTGTCATGCCTCTATGCTAGCAATAAGCAGATAAACTGGCAAGATAAACTTGCAAGATAGACTGTCTAAAGTTTGTAAGGCGAACTGCGATGCCCTTAGCCTCTTTCCATCCCGAACGTGGTATAGCCATGTGCGGCCCCGTGGCGGCGCGCAAACTCGTTTCTGTTGGGGCAATCCTCGAGTTCGATCTTCCTCGCTGCTGGCTTCCACGCCGGAAATCTGGATCCAGTCGACGATCAGACGGTAATCGCGGTCGCACATAATTCGATGAGTTCAATCGATTTCTTGAATCCAGGGTAAACGCCTGGCTCACACCTGAGTTAGACAGCAACGTTCTCGTTATCCCTGCTTGCAGCGAAACCGTCCCTCGGAAATCTCTAGATCTAGGGGACTTTCCCTATCAGGCGAGGGGTGTAGCCGCAACTAAATGTAGATAATCGTGGCCCTCGTGAATCTAATCTGGAACCGGAGGAGACTAACCGGTTCAATCGAGCGCTAGTCTGCAAGTGGTGCCATCGCTGGTTGAGTCCGTAAAAAGCACAAAATCTCGAAGGGGTTGCGGGGGTTTAATGACCGGGCCGAAGAAAAAAGCGACAACAGTACGAGCTGAGAAAGAGCTTAAAAGAGTTTTTGCCGCGACGGTGCTGTCCTTAGGGGCCGTGATGCTTTCCGGATGCGGGGGCAAGAACACATCGGCGGCGGGATCACTGCCACCGTTGCCAGTCACAGTTGTCGAGATCCAGCCGAAAGACGTGCCACTTACAAATGAATGGGTGGGTACCCTCGATGGTTACGTGAACGCTCAAATACAGCCGCAGGCCAACGGCTATCTGGTTAAGCAGAATTACAAAGAAGGTGCGCAAGTTTCCAAGGGACAAGTGCTTTTTGAAATCGACCCGCGCCCGTTTCAAGCCGCGCTCGATCAGGCCAAAGGCCAACTCGCGCAAGCCAAGGGACAGGTACAGCAGGCGGAAGCTGCTCTCGAGCTGGCGCAGATCAACGTGAATCGCGATACGCCCCTGGCGCAAGCCCGGGCTATCGCGCAAAGCCAACTCGATAACGATACTCAGCAAAAGGCCCAGAGCGAAGCCTCTGTGCAGTCAGCGAAGGCGGCTGTTGCTGCGGCGGAGGCTGCCGTCGCCAACGCACAGTTGAATCTCGGCTTTACGCAAGTTCGATCGCTGATTACCGGAGTTGCCGGCCAGGCGACAACGCAAGTAGGCAACCTGGTCAACACGCAATCGGTGCTGACTTCAGTCTCCCAACTCGATCCCATTAAAGTTTATTTTTCGATAAGCGACTCCGAATATCTTGAGCTTACCCAGCGCGCCGGACACGACCACGGAGATTTGCTCAAGAACGCCTCATCTATTCCGTTGACGCTCACGCTCGCGACTGGCGAACAGTTTGCGCACAAAGGACGAATTGCCTTCGTCGATCGCCAGATGAACAGCCAGACCGGCGCAATTCGCATTGCTGCCGCGTTTCCCAATCCTGGAAATATACTGCGGCCTGGCCAGTTTGGACGCATCAAGGCGGAGACTGAACTGCGCCGCAACGCACTACTAGTGCCGCAAGCCGCTGTACAAGAGTTCCAGGGGCTGCACCAAATCTACCTGGCGGGCTCGGATGGCAAGGCCCACGTCACTAACATCGATTTAGGCCCGCAGGTGGGAACGGATTGGCTGGTCGAATCCGGCGTGTCTCCAGGCGCGAAAGTGATCGTCGACAACGTTCAGAAGCTGCGCGATGGAGCTGATATCGCTCCGCATCCGGGATCAGGCGCGGCCCCAGCGGCTCAAACGACCAACTCGGCGGGGAAATAAGCAATGTCGAAGTTTTTTATCCGCCGCCCAATTGTTGCCATTGTCATTGCCATTCTTACCGTCATCGTCGGCTGCGTGGCGCTGCTGTCGCTGCCCACATCGCAATTTCCGAATATCGTTCCGCCGGAGATTCTAGTTACCGCAACCTATCCCGGTGCTGACGCCAAGACTCTGGCGCAAGCCGTATCGACGCCGATCGAGCAGCAGATGAACGGCGTCGACAACATGATTTATATGGATTCGGTGAGCGCCAACAACGGAGTGGTACAGCTCTTTGTCGACTTCGACATCAAGACCAATCCAGACATCGACCAGGTTCTCGCGCAACTCCGCGTCGACCAGGCGCAATCCCAACTTCCCTCCCAGGTCACGATAGCCGGCCTGACCGTTCAGAAATCTCTCACCTCGCCGCTGATGTTGATCGCCATTAATTCTCCCGGCGGCAAGTTGAGCCAGGATTTTCTCACCAATTATGCGGTCATTAATCTTCAGGACCAGATCGCGCGTGTTCCGGGTGTTTCCCGCGTGCAGGTATTCGGCGGCACGTACGCGCTTCGCGTCTGGGTTCAGCCCGACAAGATGGCCCAGCTCGGCGTGACCGCGCCCGAAGTTATCGCTGCGATTCAGACGCAGAACAACGTGAACCCCGCCGGACAGATTGGCGGCGAACCGATCCCCAAGGGGCAGCAGTTCACCTACACGGTGCGCACTCAGGGACGCTTAGTGAAGACCGAAGAATTCGGGAACATTGTCATACGCGCCAATCCCGACGGATCGATTCTGCACTTGAGCGATATTGCTCGAATCGAGTTGGGCGATCAGGCCTACGCGATTTCTGGCCGCTACAATCAAGCACCTTCTGGCGTTATGGCAATCTATCAGCTTCCGGGCTCCAACGCGGTTGAAACCGCGAGGGCCGTCAACGTGCGTATCAAGGAACTCTCCGCAACATTTCCCGCAGGTATCACCTACGACGTGCCGCTCGACACTACCAAGGCAGTTACCGCGGGTATTCGCGAAATCGTTTTCACGCTGGTCGAAGCTCTGGCTCTGGTCGTCCTTGTCGTTTTTATTTTCTTGCAAGGATGGCGCGCCACGTTAATTCCTTTGCTGGCTGTTCCCGTTTCGCTGATCGGCACATTCATCGTGTTTCCGGCGCTGGGCTTCTCCATCAATACGCTGTCGCTTTTTGGCTTGGTGCTTGCGATCGGCTTGGTCGTGGACGACGCCATCATTGTGGTTGAGGCAGTCGAGCACCACATTGAAGAGGGCATGGATCCGAAGCCCGCCACGGAAAAAGCCATGGAAGAAGTTGGTGGGCCGGTAGTAGCTATCGCGCTCATTCTTGCCGCGGTGTTCATTCCCACGGCCTTCATTCCCGGCATCACCGGCAGGATGTATCAGCAATTCGCCGTCACCATCGCCATCTCGGTCCTGATCTCGGCTTTCAACGCACTCACGCTTTCTCCTGCGCTCGCATCACTCCTGCTCAGACCTAAAGACCAAAAAACCAGCAAAGGCCCGCTTGCCAAAGCCTTCGCCGCGTTCAACAGGCTGTTCGGTCGCACCACCGACGGATTCGTCCACGCCTCTAATGTATTGATTCACAAATCGGCGTTTGCCATGCTCGGTATCGCCATCGTCGCTGTGCTGGCCGGCTTGCTCGGCAGCAGTCTTCCAGGTGGGTTTATCCCCACCGAAGATCAGGGGTACATGTTTCTGGCGCTGCAACTTCCCGACGGAGCTTCGGCGCAGCGCACTGACGCGGCTCAGCAGAAAATTACCGAGGCTCTGCTGAAAACGCCGGGCATTCAGGGCGTTATCGCGGTTACCAATTTCTCGCTACTCACTCAGGTGCAAAGCACCAACGCCGGATTTTTCTTCGTCGCGCTGAAGCCTTGGGAAGTGCGCAAGAGCAAGCAGGAACAGCTCGAATATATTCAAAGCAATCTGCAAAAGCAGCTCGGTGGCAATCCCGACGGCATCGCTTTTGCCTTTCCGCCGCCTTCCATTCCAGGCATCGGAACCTCCGGTGGCGTCACCATGGTCATCGAAGATCGTTCTGGCGGGGACGATCCCGCAACTTTAACGAAAAACGTTTTCGCCTTTATGGGTGCGCTCAAAACCAGGCCGGAGATCGGCGGCGCTATTCCTTCGTATCAGCCAGGCGTACCGCAACTCTACGCCGACGTGGATCGCGAAAAGGCGCTGCAACAGCAGGTAAGCCTGTCTGACATCTACACCACCATGCAGACATTCATGGGCGGCTATCTTGTGAATTACTTCAACCGATTTGGCCGGCAGTGGCAAACCTATGTGGAGGCGGAAGGCACGTCGCGCACCAGCATTAACAACATTAATCAATTCTATGTGCGCAGCGCCAACGGTGGACAGGTCCCGCTGTCAGCGTTAGTCAGAGTGACGCAGATTACCGGTCCTGAATTTATTTTCCGCTTCAATGAATACAATGCCGCGCAACTCAACATCGCCGGTGCGCCTGGCTACAGCTCCAGTCAGGTTCGCACTGCATTGGAAGAAACCTTTAAGAAAACTATGCCGCCCGGTGCGGGCTTCGATTATTCGGGCATGTCGTTCCAGGAGCAGCAGGCGGAACGTGGCGTGCCATCGTGGGCGGTGTTCGGCTTGTCACTGTTGTTCGTGTTTCTGATTCTCGCCGCTCTGTACGAGAGTTGGACGCTTCCGTTCAGCGTACTGCTCAGCACTCCGGTTGCGATTCTTGGCGGTTACATCGCATTGCGGGCCCGGCTGCTGGAAAACGACATTTTTGCAACGGTTGGCATGATCATGCTGATCGGTCTCTCGGCCAAGAACGCGATTCTTATCGTAGAGTTCGCTAAATCAAACTACGAAAGCGGGCAAAGCATTTCGGAAGCGGCGCTCGGCGCGGCACGGCTGCGATTCCGCCCCATCGTAATGACCGCTTTGGCATTCATTTTCGGTTGTCTGCCTCTGTGGACCGCCTCCGGGGCCGGCGCGGCATCTCGGCGGATTCTTGGAACGGTCGTTATCGGCGGGATGTTCCTCTCCACGGTAGTCGGGCTTTTGATTATTCCCGCGACATTTGCGGTCGTCGAATACCTTTCGCATCGCTTCGTCAAAGGCGGCAAAGGTACCACCATGGACTCGAAAAACTTCGAACCGGTTCCTCCCGACAGCGGACCGCAGCCTCCGCCGCTTGGAGACCTGGCATGACCAGATTCGGAATGAAGAATGCCTCACGGAGCCGTACGCTCCCCTTCGTAATCGCTGCCGGAGCATTTTTTATCGCCGGCTGCAATGTTGGCCCCAGATATAAACGTCCCGCTTATGCGGCACCCGAGTCATTTCGCGGAGCAGACAATGCTCCGGTCGTCAGCGGCACTCAGAATTCTCTCGGTGATGAAAAATGGTCGGAAGTTTTCCGCGAACCAGAACTGAAGACGTTAATCCAAACCGCACTCGTAAATAACTACGACGTGCGAATCGCGGCGCAACGCGTCCTGGAGCAGCAGGCGCAGGTTCAAATTACGCGTTCGCAGGAATTTCCGCAGATCACTGGCGGCGGCACGGCT
>DASXBH010000381.1:0-3101 GCA_036491775.1 Candidatus Acidiferrum sp. | reverse complement strand
CGCTATAATCCCTCTTAACTTCCCTATTGCGTTACACTTCCAACTGGAAGCGTGCCCTGACCATCACCACCTACGCCTAGTACTTTTATTATCGCCGCCCAAAACGACGTGGTCAACGCCTAAGATGCCAACCGCGAAACTCTGAGTTGTCAGGCGTTTATACCTGCACCATTGCGGGCTGCTCAAGGATTCGATGTACCAATGCCCACAAAGGTTCGGGCAGCGGTTCGCCCTCATTTTGCAGGACGGACGGCTTTTCCTGCAAAAGCTTCGAAGGCAGTTTCATCCACAGGGGGGCGGGTGGTGCGTCGCCCTCGACTTTTCCCCGCAGCACTAAGGCTTGGGCACGATCCAGTGCCAGTTGCGCTGATTCCTTGAAATCTTCGCGGCTGGGGTCGATGACCGCGAAGTACAGCGAAGGTTTCAGAAATTGCATCAGTGAATTGCTCTCCACGATGAGTGCGGCGTTCTCTGCGAACGTCTCTTGCTCCACGTTAGCGAGTGCCTGGCGCAAGTCCGGCAGACCCTCCGCCAGGAATCCTTGTTTGGTCCGCAGCCAGAACGAACGCTTAGCCCCGGCCGCCAAGAACCGCGCGCTGTCTGTGCCGGTGTTCGCCTGCGACTCCCAATCCAGGGCGCAAACATGTTCGTCTGGCGCGCAGTCGCAATTCTCGCCATTCTGCGCGCAAACGCCGTGCCCATACTGGGTGATCTTTCCTGCGATCCAATCGGTCTTTGGGAACGCTTTGATTACGTCGCACACCAATTGCGTCTTGCCAATGCTCCGTGTGTGCCCGCCAACCACGATCAGCCGCCACCGCGACGCTGTCTTCATCTGTGCCGAAGCCATATTCCTCATTTAGATGCCCGATTATCTCGAATTACCGCATTGAAGATGCACATTCAGTTGCCTGCGCACCTCTGCGTTCCCACCCCAGTGCACTCTGTGTTAAGGCTTTTGCCCTCCCTTGTCCTCCAATTTCTTCACCCGCGCACCCAATTCCGGCAATCGTGCAAACCACACATACGCCTCCTTGAACTTATCCAGCGGCCGCGCCGGCGTTCCCCACACCGTTTGCCCGCTGCGAATCGTCTTACCCGTAGGTATCCCCGCCTGTGCGCCCGCGATGGACCCATCCTGCAGCGTGCAATGGTCTGCAATCCCTACTTGTCCGCCAACCACCACGTGATGTCCCAGCGTACTCGAACCTGAAATGCCCGTTTGCGCAGCAACCACCGTATGCGCGCCAATCTGTACGTTATGCCCCACATGCACCAGGTTGTCGAGCTTCACGCCTTCCCCAATTCGCGTATCATCCAGCGAGCCCCGATCTACTGTCGAGTTCGCGCCGATCTCCACGTCGTCACCAGCCTCCACAATACCCGCCTGTGGAAATTTCCAATATCTCGTGCCATCAAACGCATATCCGAATCCATCCGCTCCCAGCACCGCGCCCGCGTGAATCTCCACGCGATGTCCAAGCCGCACTCCCGAATACAACGTCACGCGCGGGTGCAGCCGGCAATTCTCTCCAATCCAACAGCCGGCCCCAATCACACTGTGCGCGCCGATCTGCGTTCCATCCCCAACGTGTGTATCTTCACCGATCACCACGTACGGCCCCAGACTGACGTTCGCTCCGATTCGCGCGAGTGGAGCAACAATCGCCGTGGAATGAATGCCCGACGCGATTGGCGCTCGATCCAGCAGCATCGCCGCCGCTTTGGCGAACGCAACCTTCGGCTTGCCGCTGCGCAGCACAGTTTTTCCCGGCAACGCGATGCCTTCCGGCGCCACCACGCACAGCGCAGCCGAAGCAAGCGCGCGCTCTGCATGCTTTGTGGCTTCCACATAAATCAAGTATTTCGCGCCGGCCCGCTCTGGCGCAGCAACGCCGGCCAGTTCCAGCGTGTCATCTCCTTCCAACTTCGCTCCCACAGCGTCCGCAACTTCCTTCGCGGTGTAGTTCATCTCTACCTCGCTTTTCCGCCGAACTTCGCGTCACTCATCCTGTACCAAGCTATCTTCGCATCTTGCATGGCATCCGTGGCAATTCGCTGTCTAGGAAGAGCATCCGCTAAACAGTTGTACAATTTGAGATGCTTCGCGAATTGAAAGACAAAACTTTTTTTGTGACCAGGACTTAGCGTGTGAGCTTACTGCCTGTCGATGTTAATCAAACCATAGAAAACGGATGGCAGCGCGCCCGACTCATTCTCGGATTTCTGCAAGAAAACGAAGCGCGCTTCCTGGGCACACTGGCGGCATGCACTCCTGCGCAAGGCGCCATCGTCGAAATCGGCAGTTTCAAGGGGAAATCGACAGTGATGCTGGCCACGGTCGCGGCGCGGTATAACCTTGGAACCATAGTTGCCATCGACCCTCACGCCGGGCTCTCCTATCTCGGCACGCCGACGCCTCATCAAGATCCTACATTTAGCGAATTCCTTACCTCACTCAAGTCCGCCGGCGTTTCCGAAAATGTGGAAGTCCATCGCTCCTTTTCTCGCGACGTCGCCAAAGAATGGAACCGGCCAATTCGCCTGCTGTGGATCGACGGCGACCATTCCTATCGTGGCTGCAAGGAAGACTTCGACCTGTTCTCGCCATATCTTGCCGCGGGCGCCGTCGTCGCGTTCCACGACAGCCTCAATACGTTTGAAGGCCCGATTCGTGTATTTGTGGAAGAGATTCTGCGCTCCGATCACTTTGGCCCATGCGGTTTTGTTCACTCTATCGCCTGGAGCCAGTTCCGCCCGTCGGACGGCGCCAGGTTTCGCCAAACCCGCAAAAAATTAGAACGGCGTGCTGCCAGACTGTTGCCGTTTGTCGCACACGACGCGACGCCAACCGGTTTTCGGAAAACAGCATACAAACTCAATCGCTCGCTCGTTCCTCGTAAACATATTTCCTCGGCGCAATGGGTCGAGCTTCTGTCGCCGGCCTCCTCAGCCTAAAACCGCGAGCCACGGAAATCGTTTCAGAGAAAATCGTACAGCGGTGCTTCGCCCTTCGGGCGTGTCTTCCAGCGGCCGTGAATCCACACCCACTGCTCGGGATGTTTTTTAACAATTTCCTCGATGACCTTGGCGAATCGCTG
>DASXBH010000380.1:0-5157 GCA_036491775.1 Candidatus Acidiferrum sp. | reverse complement strand
TCTTGGCTCTTATGAGCATTCTTTGGTGATTGATGCCGAGGATGCTGCGCGCGTTCGCCACATCGAGCACGATATTCCGGTTACCGCAGCGGAAGAAAACCGCGCGCGCCGCAAGAAGGCGATCGAGGAGCAGGCTAAGGTTCGCGCGATTTACGAAGAACTGGTTTTGAAGAAGCCGCAGCCGACGGTAGTGCAGATCGGCACCGTAAGCGACATCGCCAAGGCGGTGCCTGCGAACTTTACGAATGCGGGGAAGCCGGTAACGATTGCCCCAGCGAATGGCAATGGGCATTCCGCAGAGACGAAGAAGTCAACTGAAACGGCTGCTGAGGCCGTTGCGGGAGACTAAGGCGCTTCACGGCAAGGAAATTCGATCAGACCGATCAGACGGCCTCGAGAAATCGAGGCCGTTTCGTTTAATGGAGCATGTCCTGTGCCGGCGGGAAGCCGGCGCTACCGCTCTGTGGCGACGCGGGTCGATGAGGACGATTCCGTTGCCTCTTGCTATAATGGCTAGGAATTAAATCGTCAGGGGAAGAAGATCATGCCCATTTACGAATACATCTGCGACAGCTGCGAAGCGCACTTCGAGAAGATCGTCATCAACAAGCAAGCCGAGATAACCTGTCCCAAGTGTTCCAGCAAGAAGGCAACGATTCAGCTTTCTGTGTTTGCCGCATCCTCCTCGGGCGGCGGCTCTACACCTTCCGGCGGATTCTCCGGAGGCGGTGGGGGCTGCTGCGGCGGCGGTTGCTCCTGCCACTAATCTCGCGTTAGTGACACAAGTCACAGCGGTACGTGACAGATCGCACAGCGCCGCCCATCTTCGAACACCATACTCGCCCCGCACGTTTCTCCAATTCCAAATCTCCTGTCCTCGTGCACCGGCCGTAATCCCAGTGGCCGCCCTTGGCCCCGTGGGAATGTGGCACGCCGCTGTCTGCTAAAGTGAAAGGAATTAAGCGCGATGATTAACCTTGATTTGGAAGTGCGTCAGCAAAGTGATGAACAGTTTTTGCAGGAATACTTGGCAGTAACTCTGGGGCACGTCAAGTCGCTGCATGCAGCCGTAACTGCGATGATGGCTGACCTGGCAGCGCTACGCCGGACCGTATTAGCCGAGCCGGAAAATATAGGTGAATATCAAACAAATTTGCAGATCGCCATCGACACGGCGAAGCCCATGATCGACGAAGCCATGCATTCTTATGACGAGATGATCCAAGTGTTGTCTACGTCGACTTCGGAGCGCTGGCAGAATTAAAGCGGTACTTACTTGCGCTTATCGGTTACGGCCATCTTCTGAGCAGTGAAGAGCAGAAGTTTGCGGTCTTCTTCTCTCATCCGCGAAAGACACTGCCGCAGTTTACGCACATAGCGTGCATCTTTGCCGGCTGCACCCCACGCAGGGATGCCAGATCGATTTACAGGAGCCGGTGCCTCCGGTGGTTCGTCACCATCATAGAGAAACTGATGGAGTGGCAATTCCAGAGCACGGGCAAGCTTTTCCAGAGTTTCGATGGCCGGAACGGTGTGGCCATTTTCGACACGAGAAATGTAGCAGCGAAGCAAGCCGGTGCGATTTTCGATATCGCCCTGGGAAAGTTTCTTCTGTTCGCGCAGGACGCGCAGGCGTTCACCTATAATCATAACAACCTCCCTTCGGCGGGCCCCCAACAGCGGTACAGATACCGTCGAGCTGTAATATAGCGCAACTATTTAGTAAAAGGTAGATAGCTAATTAGGGTTTTTTAGCTTCCGATATCATGCGATAGGCGCGGCATCGTACAAAGCCTGGATTATCGAGTGTAATTTTTTAGATAGGCAGGAACAGGAACATTTTTTGGCAGGCGCGCATCCGGCACAGGAGATTTTACGGACGTCTCGAGAGGCAATACACCAGCCCAGGTTGGCAGGTTGTAGTCGTCTTCATCATCCACCGGGCCACCGGTGCGGACCTTGGCGCTAACTTCTTCCAGAGGAAGAGCCAAAACTATAGTAGCTTTCAATTCCTGTTCGGTCGGTTGACGCACATCGTTCCAACGACCCTTCATCACGTGATCGGTGAAAATGCGCAAAGCTTCCACTTTTTCCGCGGGGTCGGTGACTAGCTGAGCGGTTCCTAAAATCACTACCGAGCGATAATTTACCGAATGGTGGAAGGCGGAACGCGCCAGTACCAAGCCGTCAACGTGGGTCACCGTTACGCATACCGGAACGCCATCGCTTAAAGTGCGCAGCATACGGCTGGCGGCGCTGCCGTGAAGATAAAGAGTCTTGTCGGAGCGTCCGTAATTCGTCGGGATCACGTAGGGTTGGCCGTCCACACTGAAGCCGGCGTGGCATACAAAGCCCGCGTCCAAGATCTGAAACACCGTCTCTTCGTCGTATTTGCCGCGCTTTGGCAGGCGCTTGACCTGCGTGCGTTCGGTGGGTGTGAATTCGCTCATTGCTTTACTTTAGCGGGTTGGCGCGGCAGTGCCAGAGCCAACTTGGCCTTGCGCGGGTTCGCTGCGTTTTTGTGCGGATAGCCAGGGAAGCAGTTCGGGCTCGGCGAAAGCCTTGTTCCAGACTTCGTGATCCGTGTTGCGATATTCCGTATAACGCACGTTGGCGTGAAATTTCTCGAGCTGCTTCATCATGCCGCGAACCAGGCTTACCGGCACAGACATATCCAGATCGCCTTGAAAGACCCACAGGGGAATGCGCGCGATGGCTTGCGGGTCGCTGAAATTATCGAAGGCCGACATCACGACCGCTCCGGCCCATTTTTCTGGGTATTTTTGAAGCAGCGACCACACTCCCAGGCCGCCCATGGATTGCCCCGCGATATAAATCCTGTCGGGATCGATGGCGTAGTCCTTTTGCACCTTGGCGAGAATCTCCAACGAGAGTTCAAGCGCTCGACTCGGCTGATTGAATTCGGGATCGGCCCAGACTTGATCAGAAGGGCACTGCGGCACCAGCACGAACGCGGGAAATTTGGATTGCACGTCATCGGAAATCCAGAAATGCGTGCCGCGTTCGTTCTGGCGGGTAAGCTGTTTCAGATTGTCCGAGCCGCGACCTGTGCCGCCGTGCAGCCACAAGACTAACGGATAAGTGTGCTCTTTGGAGTATTCGCGGGGGACATACAGGCGATACGGAAGCCGCGCACCTTTTTTGTCGACGTAAATGCTTTTGCGGAAGTCGACGTCGTCTTTCGTGATCTCCGTGGCACCGGCGTTGACGGTACCACTTAGTCCACACGCAACTAGCGCGAGTAGACTCAGGTACCGTAACCAATTAGGCCGCGGACGACGCATGTTACTCCTTTTTCGCAGCGGGACTCGCAGAAGTAGCAGGCGCTGCGCCGCGGATTACGCGGAACCCTATATAGGATGCGCCTGCGGTGCAATTCGAACGGGCATCAGACGGACAATCGGCGCTGCCCCCGATGGGTTTGCCTTTCGAATCCGCAGTGATCACCCACTCTGCCGCGTTTCCGCCCAGATCAAAAATCAGATCTTCGCTGTCTTTGCCCTGGCCAGGGAAGGAGCCTGCCGGCTTCAACAGAGGCGCTGGGCCGGGAAGTTCCTTGATTTTTTCGCGCAGGCGATTGGTGTCGTCGGGATTTGGAGAATAGCCCGCCCAGTAGTCGAGTGTGTTCTCGCCATCTTTCTTGTCGTAGAGCGACTTTACTTCCGATTCCCCGGGTAGCCGCCACGTCTGGCCGGTTAGCTTGGAAAGCCACTCGGCATAGGCTTTGGCCTGGTCGAAGGTGACGCCGCTCGCGGGGTAATTTTCCGTGCCGGGATCGATTTTGAAGTTGTGATCGAACGTGTTGAGTTGAGCGCGTGTGACTTCGAAGCGGCCGATTTCAAGATCGCCGCGCTTCACCACTTCGGGTATCAGAACTGACTTGCCTTTTCCCGCGAAGGCAACGCCGAAGTCTTCACCAACGCGACCCATGGTTTTTGTGCGCAGGGCAGCGTCCAACGGGGATCCGCTTTTTAGCGCTTCGTTGGGCGGCGGCGTGGTCTTAAAGAAATATTGATCGAACCAGGTCATTTCTTCTTCTACCTTGCGTATCTGGTGTGTCAGTTTGCGTGGGCCGTGCGGCTCGCCCGGGAACACAACAAACTTCACCGGCACCTTGCCGTAATACTGCAGCACGCGGAAGTACGACCAGCTTTGCGCGGGCGGTACGTTGTTGTCGGCGGTACCATGAAAAATCAGCACTGGCGCCTGAACTTTATCCATCTTGAAGAAGGGCGACTTGCGGATGTACAACTCCGGATCTTCCATGGGCGATTTGCCGAAATAATAGGAATCGAAGGAATCGCCAAACATTACGTTGCCCCAGTCGCTGATCCATTCAATATCGCCGGCGCCCACGCTCGCCACTTTGTAGCGTGCCGGATAGGTAGTGATCAGGCTTGTCGAGAGAATGGAGCCGTTGGACCAACCCATGGTGGCGACCCTATCCTGATCGACCAGACCTCTGCTGATTAGGTAGTCGACGCCGAGATTAATGTCGGGCGTTTCGAGATCGTAATATTTCCCGCAGCAGATGGATTCGACCCATTTCAAACCGTAATTGTTGCTGCCGTGATAGTTGGGACGCAAAACAAAGGTGCCACGCTGGGTCAACAGATTAATGGGATAAGCCCAGCTTTCACTCCAGAAATCCTTGTCTGATCCGGATGGTCCACCGTGAATGGCCGTGATCAACGGATACTTTTTGCCAACTTCGTAATTTGTGGGGTAGTAGAGAATGCCTTCCACTTCTTCATTGTTAGCGCCCTGCCAGCGGACGATTTCCGTCTTCGCAAAGGAGCGAGACTTGAGCAGTTTTTCGTTTAGCTTGGTGAGCTGAACCGGCGAGGCGATTTTCGCCCCGTCAAGCTGCGCGCGATAGAGCTGGGGCATGACGCTGGCGGTGGAGTATTCGTACACGAGAGTTTTGCCATCGTCGCTGACGACAAAGAATGAAACGTTTCGCGCGTGATCGCCCTCGAGCGAGGCGCGTTTCCAGTTCCACGTGTCACCGGATTTATCGCGCGTGTAATGGGCCGCTTCAAAGCGATGCCCTGCGGCGAGGAGCGCTACGAAGCCGTCGTTGGTGGTGTGCAGATCGTTGCCGAAGCCATTCTCCCAGTCCAGTGGCACCTGCTG
>DASXBH010000379.1:0-5504 GCA_036491775.1 Candidatus Acidiferrum sp. | reverse complement strand
CACATCGTGGCCAGCGGCTTGCGCGTTAGAAAGAGCGGCTCGGATGTCTGGATTATCGTGGGCGGCCTGAGTCTCAAATTCACCTTGTGGAGGCAGCGGCACATCGGCGTGAAGATCTTCGGCAATTTCGTAATTTTCGTTTAAGTCTGGAAAAATCAGGACCGCAAGATCCAGCCTCGCGTTCAGCAGCGTAAGTTGCGCTTCCTTCAACTGACGGCGGCGATCCTGGGCCTGCAGTTCGGCCTTGATCACGTCGGAATGCGCGACCTCGCCACCTTTTTCCAGGTTCTCGGTGAGCTTCAGAAATTTCTCGCCTTCATCCGCGGTACGTTGTGCAACCACCAGTTTTAGCTCCGCCGATGCCACGGCGAAATAATTTTGCACCACGGTTACCACCAGGCCCCTTCGCGCAATTTCCGCGTGCGCTCTGGCCACTGCTGCAAGGGCGGCGGTTCGGCGATATCCGGCTAGCGAAGCGAAATCGAGGCTCTCGTGCACATTTCCCTGGCTGATGTATTCGTGCGGCGTGTTATTGGCGATGTAACGGACGGCACCCGTTTGGTTGGGCTCGGTATAGAGGGCAGAGGTATTGAAAGTCGCGCTCGGAAGGAGCGCGTCGCGCGCCTGTACCCGGTCTTCTCGGGCCAATCCTGCCTGCATCACCGCCGATTGATACTGTGGCTCGTTTTTCCGCGCCAACTCCAGTGCCTGTTGCAGAGTCAGCCGGACGCGATCGGCCGGAGTTGCGGCCTGCGGCTGCTTCTGCGAAGTAACCGGTTGCGGCGAGGGCACATCCGGCTGCTGCGCGAAGCATGGCCCCGCAACAAACGACAAGCCTGCCGCCAAGAATAGAAACATCACCCAACGATTTGATTTCGTATTCACGTATCTTCTCTCAGGGGTATTCACGACGCCTTTTATAGCGGCTGTATCATAGTCAGGGTTTTGCTTTGGCCGCATCTTGTTTTTTCTCGGTGGCCTCGTGTGCCGCGTCTTCCTTTTCAACGCTGACAATCGAACCATTCACAGCATCAACCTGCACTTCGGTAATGTCTTTCTGGCCGGTCGCTTTGATATCAAAGGAGTACACCAGCTTCCCGTTTTCCTTCTCCAGTTCTTCTTCCTGGATTTCGCCGGGAACCCGCTTCACCGCAGTAGCGCGAGCCTGCTCAACGGGGATTTTTGCGTCAGCCTTGAGCGCCGCGGGAATTTTGGATTTTTTGGGCGCTGCCGTCTGGGCGTGCAAGCCGGAAGAAAAACACACCGCCAGAAAGGCAATCCACAGTCCAATGCTCGTCTTAATTTTCACGTAGCCTCCACAATGCCTGTTGAGATGAGCGCCCCATCAGGATGGCGGCTCTATTGAAGGCTAGCGAGTTGGAGATAAACGGAAGATTAACCCAAATAGGCGCTTAAACAGGGGCTTCCGGCAGATAGACGGTGAATGTGGAGCCCGCTGTACTTGACTGAGTAAGTATGAGTCGCCCGTGATGCGCTTCCGCAATCCAACGGGCAATCGAAAGCCCAAGCCCCGCGCCACCGGTGTCGCTTTCCATGCGGCCGCGCGCCTTATCCGCACGGAAAAAGCGTTCGAAGATACGTTCGTGCAGATCATCCGGTATACCCGGCCCGGTATCCGAGACGCTCACCAGAATTTCTGCACCTTCTTTTCCGCCGCGCACACAGACCTTGCCACCGCGTGGCGTATATTTGAACGCGTTATCCAGCAAGTTAAGCAGCAGACGCCCGATTAGGGCTTCGTCACCATGCACTAGCAATTCGGGCTCGATCTCTGACGAAAGAACGATGTCTTTGGTGATAGCCAGCGAACGCGCGTGGCGAATCATCTCGGCCACCAGTTCGTCCAGATAAAAATCGCGTAACGCCAGGGGATACTGGCCCGCATCGGCGCGGGTCAGCGTAAACAGATCTTCAATAATGTGGGAGAGCCGTTGCGATTCGTTTCTAAGAACTCCCAGCGTCTCGCGATATTCCGCCGGCGATCGGTCGGCCCGCGACAGCGTAACTTCCGTTTCTCCGCGGAGAATCGCCACTGGAGTTCTCAGTTCATGCGACGCATCGGAGATGAAACGGCGCTGCCGTTCAAAGGATTGTTCCAACCTGTCCAGCAACTGGTTGAACGATAACGCAAGCTGGCCGAGTTCATCGCGTTCATTCACGACGGAGAGCCGATCCTGCAAATTTCCAGCGCCCATACCTCGTGCCTGCGAAGCCATGGCAACAACCGGCCCTAGACTCTTCCACGCCAGGAAATATCCGCCCACGGT
Source organism: Candidatus Acidiferrum sp. (assembly GCA_036491775.1). Taxonomy (GTDB): domain Bacteria; phylum Acidobacteriota; class Terriglobia; order Acidiferrales; family UBA7541; genus Acidiferrum. Next base: position 3,216 of record DASXBH010000379.1, on the reverse strand, counting down.
CGCACACACCAAAACGATGGGAATCACAGTCATAAAGATGTGCCGGATGTCCTCGAGCATTTCTTCCTGGGGATGGCGCGATTGCAGCAGGACCAGTGCGTAGGTTTTTCCTGTTGCAAACAGGGGCCTGCTAAATCCTCGGAATCCGTGTTGTTCCCCCGGTATCGTTCGGAAGGTATGCCCTGACGTGCCGTCTACCGCCAAGCTACGGAACGTCTGCGATGAAAATAGGTCCGGAGCGAGTTTCAGTTTTTCCGGATTGGGCGTGGGCAAATCGAGTGAGCTCTGCAGCAACTTGCCTGCTGCGTCGGTCACGGCAAACACAATACCGCTGAAACGGTGCTCGGCCATCGCTTGTAGCGCAGCATTTTTTACCCGGTCGGGGCCGGTTTGGTCAGGCACCTCGGCATTAAACGTGGTTGTGAATGCTTCAGAAAGCTCCACAAGATTATTGTCGGCGCGCTGCAAAATATTCCGCTCGTAGAAGAAATAGGTGAGCACAGAGAGGAGAATCAAAACGAAGGCAAGCACACCGCTATACCAGAGCGTTAGCCGCACGCGCACCGAATCAAGCATGCGATTTTCTCGATGGTCCAGATCCGGAAGGAATCGGCGCCTTGCCCCGAGTTTCGGCGGTGCCGACCAGGACATAGCCACTGCCGCGTCGAGTTTGCAGCAGCGGTTTCGCGGTGTCATCGCCCAACTTGCGGCGCAAGCGATTAATGTAGACTTCAATCAAATTTGAAAACGGATCGAAGGTTTCATCCCATACATGCTCGGCAATTTCTGAACGACCTACCACGCGGCCGGCGTTTCGCGCCAAAAATTCGAGCAACGCGTATTCTTTGGTCGTCAAAGGGATGGATCGATTGCCGCGTTTCACCGACTGCGACCCGGTATCAATCAGCAGATCACCGATGATGATTTCTGAAGGACGCAATTCGCTGGGTCGCCGCAGCAGCGCGCGCAGTCGCGCCAGCAATTCGCCAAATTCAAAAGGTTTCGTCAGGTAATCGTCAGCGCCGGAATCCAGGCCCACAATGCGATCATCAACTCCGTCGCGCGCAGTAAGCATCAGAATCGGCATACGTTTGCCCGCTGCACGCATGGCGCGGCAGGTGGCAAAGCCGTCCAAGCCGGGAATCATCACATCCAGGATCACAACATCGTAATCGTTGATGTCGACCTGATACACGGCGTCGTTGCCGTTTGCTACCACGTCAACCGCGTAAGACTGTTCCTGCAGTCCTTTGGTCACGAAGCGCGCAATGCGCGCGTCATCTTCCACCAGCAAGAGTCGCATAGCGGTATCATACGGCAACTTCCGTTGCCCGCAGCGCGGGACTTAACAGTCGCGCCGGATCTCAGCGTTTTAGGGACGTCCCATTACGTGCAGATGAGCGTATGGCGAGCCCGCCCACATGATGTAGGCTCCGGTGGGTTTGTGGGTGGTTGGCAGTCCTGTTTCTTTGGGATCAAACGGCCACATGATCATCCAGTGCGGCCCGACCGTAATGGCCGGACTGGTTTTGTCGTAGGGATCGGAATCGCTGCGCTGCGTGGCTCCATTGAGCATGTAGGTGATTCCGGGAACGGTGTTGGTGGGTTTTGGCTTATGCGCCGCGAAGTCTTCCGACCACTGCATGGACGCTGCGTCTTCACACATCGCCGGCTGGCCAACAGTTTTTGGATTTCCCGGCATGCAGGTGAAGCCGTTCGTGCCTTCGCGAAGAACAACGGTGTTGCCCTGCGCATCTTTGTCGATTACCTTTGCAAATTTCGCTATGTCCGGCGGCGCAGCGGAAAGGGCCAGCGTGATCTTTGCCTGTTTCGTTTCGCCGGTATCGTCTGCCGCGACGGCGCCAGCAGCATTCGCTTCTCCTGAATTTCGTGAATAGGTAACAGCGATGCATGCCGCCGCGACGGCAATGGCGAAAAACAGCAGATTCCGGTTGGCAGAATTCATCGTGAACTCCTGTTCGTCGTCGCCCGGGTATAGCGGCTAATTTATTGCCAGCCTCCGCCCAGCGCGCTGTAGAGTTGCACAACGGAAAGCGCTTCCCCTTGTTGCGCACTCACTAAGTTAAGTTGCGCCGAGTACAGGCTGGAATCCGTCGTGAGCACTTCCAAGTAGGCAGTGGCTCCTCCCTGATACCGGACACGCGCCAGACGAGTGGCGTCCTGCGCGGCGGCGACAAGTTTTTCCTGCTGCTCGCGATAGACGCGCTGCTTGTTAACGGCGATCAGTGCGTTGGAAACATCGCGGAAGGCCCCGGCAATGGTTTTGTGATAATTGAGGACCATTTCCTCTTCGGTCGCGCGAGACAGTCTGAGTTGTCCGTGAAGCTTGCCACCCTCGAAGATCGGCTGGGTAAGCGAGCCGATGCCGTAAATGGTTTTGCCGGACACATCGAAAATATTGGAAAACTCATTGCCACCGAGTCCCGCCGACGCGGTGATGGATAGTTGCGGAAAGAACTGGGCACGCGCAATTCCGATCTGCGCATTGGCCGCAACCAGCGTCTGTTCGGCCTGCTGAATGTCTGGACGGCGCTCCAAGAGCTGCGACGGAACGCTCGTCGGAAGATCTTGGGGCGGAGGCGCAAGAACGTCCGGGGCGGTGTGCGCCACGGGGCCGGGATTGCCGCCCAGCAAAATGCTCAACGCGTTTTCCTGTTGCTGGATTTCTTGCTCAATTTGCGGCAGTTGCGAAGTTGCGGTGTAAAGAAGTTGCTCGGCCTGGCGCACGTCAGAGAGTGGCGCCGAACCGCCGCGTTCGAGTTTCTCGGTGAGCTGCAGAGAATCCTGGCGAACGCGAATCGTCTCCTTGGTGATCTCCAACTGTCGATCGAGTGCGCGCAATTGAATGTAGGTAGTGGCGACCTGCTGCACGATGGTCAATTGCACCGCTCGCCGTGCCCATTCCTGCCCTAAGAGTTGCGCGCGGGCCGCTTCAGTTTGTTTGCGATAGATGCCCCAGAAGTCAGGAGTCCAGGTTGCGCCGAGATTGAAGGTGCCGAAAGAGAGCGGGTTCGGAATGCTGAGCCCGGAAGTGGAAGGCAACGTTGCGCCGATAGCCGTGCCGCCGCCAGTGATCTGCGGAAATTCCTGCGAACGCGTAATTTGAACCTGCGCCTGCTGCTCCAGGACGCGTTGCGCCGCGATTCGCACGTCGTAGTTATTTACGAGTGCGGTTTGGATTAACGTCTTCAGTTC
>DASXBH010000378.1:0-6670 GCA_036491775.1 Candidatus Acidiferrum sp. | reverse complement strand
CCAGCGTGGTCGGGCAATTTCAACTAGAAAGCGGGAGTGGCCGCCGGAGTGCGGAACTGAACGACCCTCCCAGCCGGGTTGCAGGACGGACGATGACAGCCGCGGCGATACCATCACGCATCCATCTTCCTCCATCGTTTGTGAACTATAGAATTGATACAGCTTACGACGAAATGTTTGCGTCGCCCGGTGTGCCGCGCGCGCACTATCGCGCCTTGAACCAGACCTTGCTGTCTCTCGCTCCTGAAGAACTACGACGCAGCCAACAGGCTGCCGATTTGGCCTTCCTACACGAAGGGATTACCTTCACCGTATACGGGAGTAAAGAAGGTACGGAGCGTATTTTCCCCAACGACCTACTACCCCGAATCATCGCAGCGAGTGAATGGACCAAGATCGAAAAGGGGCTCACGCAGCGGCTCACCGCTCTTAACCTGTTCTTGCGCGACATCTATCACGAGGGACGCATCCTTGCCGATAAGGTTGTACCGCGCGATCTCATTTACAGTTGCAAACACTTCAGGCGCGAGATGCGCGGCCTCAATGTGCCCCGTGACATTTATGTCAGCATCTGCGGGACGGATCTGGTCCGGTTGCCGGATGGGGCGTTCGCCGTCCTGGAAGATAATCTTCGCGTGCCCAGTGGCGTTTCTTATATGGTCGCCAATCGCAAGGTCCTTAAGCGTGTCTTCCCTACGCTTTTCCGCGATTACGGCGTTTGGCCCATCGATCATTACCCGCGAGAACTGCTGTCCACACTTCGCAGTTTGGCTCCGGATAATTGTCCTTATCGGCAGGACCCGACAAATGTCTTGCTGACGCCAGGCGTTTCGAACTCTGCGTACTTCGAACACACCTTCCTCGCGCAGCAGATGGGCATTGAACTGGTGGAAGGCCGCGACCTTCTGGTCCACGACAACATCGTGTATATGCGCACCACGGCGGGGCTTCGCCGCGTTGACGTTATCTACCGCCGCGTCGATGACGATTTTCTGGATCCGCTTTGCTTTAGGCCGGACTCTTCGCTCGGTGTGCCCGGCCTGTTCAATGCGTATCGCGCCGGAAACGTCACTCTGGCTAACGCCATCGGGACGGGCGTCGCCGATGATAAAGCGGTGTACGCATACGTGCCTGAAATTATTCGCTACTACTTGAGCGAAGACGCCATTCTTCCGAACATTCCGACGTTCCTGATGTCTGACGAGACGCATCGCCAGCATGTCCTTGAGAATCTTGAAAATATGGTGGTGAAGGCGGTGGGAGAATCTGGCGGTTACGGCATGTTAATCGGACCGCAAAGTTCCGCTGCGCAGCGCGAAGACTTTCGGATGCGCATTCTTGCTGACCCACGTAACTACATTGCCCAACCGACGCTGGCCCTTTCCTGTGCGCCATGCTTGATTGATGGCAGTGTAGAGTCTCGCCACATCGACTTGCGGCCATACATCCTGATGGGCGAGAAGGTGACGTTGGTACCCGGCGGCCTGACCCGCGTGGCCCTGCGCAAGGGTTCTCTAGTGGTCAATTCTTCCCAGGGCGGCGGAAGCAAAGATACCTGGGTGCTTCGGGAGGGCGCGGTGGGCGAAGAGCTTTTGGAAGAGATGCGCCAACAACTGACCCATGCGAGTTCTGAACCCGACGCGCGAATCGGCAGAGAGGGACGAACCGCATAATTATGCGCCCTCCTCGCAATTACTACGTGCAAGCATTCAAACGTGATGCGGGAATGCTTTCCCGCGTCGCTAACAGTCTGTATTGGATGGGGAGATATCTGGAACGTGCTGAACACACTGCGCGGCTCGTTAATGTCGAACTGCAGTTGTGGCTCGATCAGTCTCCGGAAATGGGTGCGGGACGTTGGCGCTTCCTGCTGGAAGCTTTGCGAGCGCCCGCAGTGGAAGGCCCGGTCGATCCCACGCGACTTCTTAATACGCTGGTGTTCAGCCGCGCCAACGGCTCGTCGATCGTTTCCTCAATTACCAGCGCTCGCGAAAATCTTCGCCACGTTCGCGAACAATGCAGCACCCGCATGTGGGAACAATTGAATCGCCTGTATCTCGATGTCATCGAACGACGACCCGAAGAAGAATGGATTCTGAAGTCGCATGACTTTTTTCTGCTGGTTCTTGAGGGTGGTTATCTCTTTCATGGCATCACCGACGCGACCATGAGCCACGGGGAAGGCTGGCAGTTCATCCAGCTTGGGCGCTACGTGGAACGAGCCGATACCCTGTCCACACTTCTCGAGACTCATTTTCAACGCATGACGGCCCATTTCGAACGCCCCATTGAAGGCGCCGAATATCTCGAATGGGTGGGCCTGCTTGGCGGTTGCGTGGCGCTGGAAGCTTATTGCAAAGCGCATACGGCGGAGATTCAGCCGCTGCGCGTGGCCGAATTCCTGCTGCTCAATCCGGAATTTCCTCACTCCATCCGTTTCTCGGTGGATCGCGTCAATGCCGCTCTGCATATGATTGGCGACTTGACGCAACGAAGCGCCAAGCTTCCTACTCGTATAGCGGGCCGGCTTCGCGCGCAGCTTAGCTTCAGCCAGATCGAGGAGATTATCTCGGGAGGCGTGCCCGATTATTTGCAGAGTGTCCGCAAAGAGTGCGGAGAAATTCACGCTGCGATTCACGACATTTATTTTGACTACTCGATCGAAGCGGAACTCGCGTCATGAGCTACCTGATACGCCATGTGACCGGGTTTTTCTACCAGCCCGCGGTCGGCGAAAGCGTGATGGAGGTTCGCCTTCAGCCGCGCAGTGACACCCGGCAGCGTTGCCTGACCTCATCGCTCGAAGTGAACCCACGCGCTAACGTCATCGCGTATCGCGATTTCTACGGAAACGCCGTGCATCATTTCGACATTCCCGGGAAACATCAGGTGATCGAAGTAGTCGCCGAAGCCACAGTCGACATGCTGCCGCGCCTTGATGTGAACACGTTGAAGCAGAGCACTTGGGAGGAACTGGACGAACACGTCGCCCACAGCGATTACTGGGAGATGTTGTTGCCCAGCCACTTCGCGCGCCCTACGGAAAAACTGGAAAAACTGCGGCAGGAGTTGCGACTCGAACGCCGCGATGATCCCTTATCGCTTTTGAAGGAACTGAACACCGCGATCTACGAAGGCTTCGCGTACGTACCTAACACCACGCGTGTCGATTCGCCTATCGACGATGCACTCAAAACGCGGCAAGGAGTTTGCCAGGATTTTGCTCACATTATGATCGCGTTGGTGAGGCAACTCCGGATTCCATGCCGCTATGTAAGCGGCTATCTCTATCACGGAGACAAATCGCACGATCGTTCTCCGGCGGGCGCCACGCACGCCTGGGTGGAAGCGTACTTAGGTGATGCGGGATGGGTGGAGTTTGATCCTACAAACGATTTGCTCGGCGGCGAGCGTCACATCAGCGTGGCGGTAGGGCGTGACTACGCGGATGTGCCCCCGACGCGTGGCGTTCATCGTGGAGAAGCGGAGAGCGAACTCAGCGTGCGAGTCACGGTTTCGTTAGTCGACGCCCCGAAACCCGAGGATCTAGGCCCGGCTATGGTATTTCGTGCCAAGCGGCCGCCGGCTCCGGCAAATTCCGATCAGTCTCATTTTCAAAATCAGCAATAAGAGAAAAGTGCCAGCGATTGGCGGGCGCGCTATTCGAAGCTGATCAGCACGATTTCTGGTTGGGTGCACACCCGCATCGGAGGGCCCCAAGTGCCGGCGCCACTGGACGTGTAGACGAATAACTCGCCGAATTTCTTCAGCCCATATGTGTATTCGCCAAAGATGCGGGACGTAAACCACGTGAACGGAAACATCTGCCCGCCATGGGTGTGCCCGGAAAGCTGCAGCGAAATTCCCTGCCGCTCCACCATCGGCAACGCATGCGGCACGTGAGTGAGCAACACGCTTGCCCGATCGCGGTCCAGGTCCGCCCCTTCCAGAATTGACTGAAACTGAACTGCATTCACCGCCTGGCTGTACGGCACGCCCACCACTTGCAAGCCATCCAGGTTCACTTTTTCGTTATGCAAGACGTGAATACCGGAACCTTCGATAGCTTCAAGGTATTTCGTCGGATCAGAAAACTCTTCGTGATTGCCAGTGACGAAATAGGATCCAAATTGCGGCGAAAGCTGCTTCCATGGTGCCACCAGTCGCTGCGGATCTACTTTCGTGCCATCAAACATGTCTCCGCTGATGAACACCACATCCGCCTTCAATTGCCGCAACATGTTTACCAGCCGCCCAACAAACCGGCGGCCCTTGACGTGCCCAAGATGCGTATCGGTGACCAGCGCCGCTACGCGGCCACGCCAGGAAGCGGGGAGACCAGGCAATTTCACGGACACCCGCCGGATACGCACCGAAGCTGCATTGGCGATTCCGTAGAGGCTAGCTACCAGCGCAAGGCCAAACCATGAAAGCGCGATCGTATGGCGGCTCAGCGGAAGGTGGACCAACCAAACAACTGAATAAGTGACCCAGCACAGGCATGCGGCCAGAAAGAGAAAGTTCAACGCTCCTAGCCAGACGCTGGCCAGCCTGTAGAAGGCACGAACCGGACCATTGAAGTAGCGATGCGCCAGTAACGTTGCGGCCACAAAGCTTATCGACAGGAGTGCCAGCGCCACGCGGAAAACGATAACTGCGCGGCCGGTCGGTCCGCTCCAAAACGCGATCCACGTCTCATACACAAAAAGATGCGCCAGCAAGAGAATGGCTTCGACTATCATCACAAATCTAACGACCTGAGCCCTCAAGGGAACTCCTCCGCGCACTGTTACCTGAAGCGTTTTCAGTTGTTAGATGACCGATAACCCGAATGGGCTACTTTTAGGAAGTCTCAAAGATGCGCCATTGATCTTGGCGTGGAAAGCGAAGCTTAGTTTACCGCCACGCAGACCGGCAGATCCGCGTTTACACCTTTAACCAGGGTTAAATCGATGACGTCTTGAAATTCCTGAGCGGAGCGCACGATATCAGGGTAGTTGTGGGTCGCCAGGGCAATCTCTGTGAGATGCCTCGTCCTTACGCGTTCCAATTCGCGATTCAAGCGCGCGCCCACACGCCCGGCGCTGGCCGTGTCTGTCCCTGGCAGAACCAAGCCAAACACGTTTGGCGACAATCTGTAAACGGAGTCCATCGGCCGCAGACATCCGCTCAACGCCTTTACACCATCCAGAATGACGGCCGACACCTCGGCGCCTTTTACGCTTACCGCCGATCCAATCTCAATCAGCATCACTGACAGACCGGTTTGGGCAGCGAGCGCGCGAGGAAATTCCATGGCTACCCGTTCTCTGAATTGCGCCAAGTCCGGCATGGACTGCAACAAATCAGGGCTCGGCCCGAAACGGAGTTGCGCGTTCCGTTCCAATTCCGCTACCAGTTTTTGCTTGAGTTTCCGCACGCTTCGCTGGTGCAATTGCAGGTAACTAACGAATAGCACTGTAAGAAGACAAAAGCCGACGAAGGCAACGTTCAACGTCCAATTTTTCCCTCGGAACAACAGGAATACGTACATATACATGAACGCGGCCAAAGCCACACCGAGTATCAGTACAAAGCTGGTAGCCAGCCGGCTTAGCTCGATTTCCCGGCATTCTAGTTTGTCTAATTCGTGACGGTCTAACGCCTGCGGTCGTATTCCTTGCGGTTCCACGTGCCCCTCGAATTCGTAGCACGGCGAAATCTCAATAGCCGTGTCTCTATGATGCTGAAGGATGACAGGCCTACCAGCAATAGGCCGGAAGTACCGCAAGCAGGTAACTATTTGCGTACAAGTTCCCGGTAGCAATCCAGGCGACTTATCGGGAACGAGGCATCTACGGAGTCCTGTCTGCACATCCAACATGAGCCGAAGGAAAATTCGTACTTTGCCGAAATTTATACCGATTCGTGAGATTTGGTAGAGCGCCAAAGACGAAACGAGACGGTCTTTAGCCGCTAGCTTGCGCCGATGCCGCCTGTGACAATGGCAATCGTGCGGTCACCGTCGTTTTCCCGTTGCTGGATTCGATCTCCAGAGTACCGCCGAGATGTCTGACTCGCTCACGCATTCCGCGAAACCCAACGCCACCTCGCCCATCCGAATTCATGCGCAACTTCTCTATAGGAATACCGATTCCCTGGTCTTCGGCGATCACGACAACTTCATTTGCTTGCGGTTTCAAACGAACCGCGGCGGTCTTGCTTCCTGAATGTCGGTGAATGTTGGCCAGGCACTCCTGCACGATGCGGAAAATCGCCGTTTCGATTTCCATCGGCAACCTTCCCAGGTCTTCGGGAATTTCCATTTCTATCTGAATTTTGCTGCGGTGCGAAAATTCCTCCACATACCAGCGTAATGCTGCGGCCAGACCCGCTTCGTCGAGCAGCGGAGGGTGCAGCAGATGAGATATAGTTCGGATCTCGCGAGTAATCTGCTCCACTAAACGCCCGTTCTCGACGACAGCTCGTGCCCCGTTTTCATCCAGCCTATGCGACTGCGAGCTCACCTCGGCTAAATTCATGCTGATCGCGGCCAGAAGTTGGCCGACACTATCGTGCAATTCACGAGCAAGCCGCCGTGCTTCCTGATCCCGGAGTTGCAATAGCCGGGCGGAAAGATCGCGTAGACCTTCGTTGGCCCGATTCAATTCCTCGGTGCGAGCGTGAACCT
>DASXBH010000377.1:0-8659 GCA_036491775.1 Candidatus Acidiferrum sp. | reverse complement strand
ATCGAACGCATTCAACCTGGTCATCCGCAACAGAACGGTCGGCATGAACGCATGCATCTCACTCTCAAAAACGAGACCACTCATCCTGCCGGTATGAACAGCCTCCAACAACAAACCAAGTTTGATGATTTTCTAGAGGAGTTTAACAACGAACGTCCTCACCAGGCTCTGAACATGCGCTGTCCCGCGGAAGTCTATACTCCTTCCACCCGCCCCTATCGCGGCCTCCCGGAACTCGCCTATCCTTTCCACGACAAGACCATCCACGTCACCTGCGGCGGACGGATCTGTCTACACCGCAAAAAGATTAATCTGAGTACCGTATTTGCTGGTCAAGCCGTCGGTCTCAAGGAAGTCGAGGAGGGGATTTGGCTGGTCAGCTTTATGGATTACGATCTTGGCTACGTTGATCTGGAGGATAGAACTCTGCAGCCTCTCGATAACCCTTTTGGCCCAAAAGTGTAACCTATGTGTCCGGGCCGGACCTTTTAGAGATGGAGCCGAGAGTGGGAGTTGAACCCACGACCTGCCGATTACGAATCGGCTGCTCTACCACTGAGCTACCTCGGCCTGTGCATTTACGATAGCATTCGCTGAAAATGGGTGTCAATTCAGCGTCGCAAACAGTGTGCAAAGATCCGTCAACGCGAGAACGGGAACATCGCCCAGCCGATCCCGATGCCGACCAGCAGAAACAAGAAGAACGACCACAAAATATATTTCACGCGATCACTGGGATTGCGGCGCCCGAGAAATCCAAACGCCACGGAAATCACCGCGGCAAACAGCAGAAATGCCTGGAAGTGATTCAACGCCACTCCATCCGCTGGCTCACGCTTTCCTGCCACGTGCCGCTTCGTAGGCATGCAAAGCCGCCAGTAAATTCAGGACGCCGGCGGTAGCGAGAAAACGCGTGCCGTAATCGCCACCAGCATGCGACACGTCTGCGCCATTGTGTTCCAAACGCTGCGCGCCAAAATAAAAAACTCCCGTCCCCAAATCGGCGACAAAACCCAGGGTGTCAAACGCATCATTCCCGTGCGAGGTAAACACATTGCCGCGCATTGACGCGCCAGCGAACACCAAAATTCCCACCGTCGCAAACACGACGATGGCACGCCCCCACATTTTTTGCAGGGCATGCCCCAACCCAGGCACCGCCCAACCCGCTATGCCAATGGCCATCGCCCGCTTCTCCGCAGACATTTCCGGCACGGGAACATCGAGTGGCTCCTCAACGCCCGGTTCGGCAATGGCCTCAGGCAAATTTAAGTTTGGATTCGCGTCTTCCGTCATGTTCTTCTCGCTAAATTCGCAGCTACAGCCACTACGCCAGCAGCGCCAAAATCTCCGTCTGTACCGCGCCCGTCACCCGCGCTTCCTTCTCATCAATAAACACATCCACTTCGCTGCGCAATCCAAACTCTGGCAGATAAATTCCAGGCTCCACGGAATTGCATGTCTGCGGAATCAAGTGCCGTTCGTCGCGCGTCTCCAGCCCATCCATATTGACGCCGTTTCCGTGCACCGCGTCTTCGCCAATGCTGTGCCCGGTGCGATGAATAAAATACTTCCCGTATCCCGCCTTCTCAATCACGCCGCGTGCTGCTTTATCCACCTGCCATCCTTGGAGCGGCTTCCCCGCTTTCACGCTGCTGCGGATCAGCTCCACAGCCTTGTCGCGGGCCTCGCGCACTACATTAAATATTTCCACATACTTCTCCGGCACCTTCGCGCCCAGAAAGCCCGTCCACGCCACATCGTAGTACACACTTCCCGGCATTTTCTGCTTGCCCCACACGTCCAGCAACAGGAAATCGCCTTCGCGAATCGGCGAAGATTTCTCCTTCGACGGCGCATAATGCGGATCACTGGCGTGCGCGTTCACCGCAACGTCGGGCCCTTCATCCGTAGCAATTCCGGCTTCCGTAAAGCGCTCCAAAATCCACTGCTGCAAATCGTATTCCGTCAGCGGCTTTTTCGCGCGCACACACTCTGCCGCACGCGCAAATGCTCCCGCGACAATTTGATCAATCGCTCGCCCCGCCGCCAGATGAGATTCCAGTTGCGCCCTGGTCCAGCACGCTTCGTATTTCTGCACCAAATCCGCCGAAGTCACCACCTTGGCCCCAGCGCTCCGCACCAGTTCCACCGTCCCCGCATCCACCATCGCCACATACGGAATCGCATTCTTCGGCGAGTATTGCATGGCCACTTTTTTCGCGCGGCCCAACATCTTCTTCAGATTGCCGCGCAACTCATCTTGCCCCGCGTAGTACAACGTGTCTCCCGGCAGCCCGGCCAGCGATTCCGCTTCAATCTTGTGCACCAATTTCTTCGGCGTGCCCTTGGCCGGCACAAAATAAAACCACCGCCGCGTCCGCATTCCGTCCGTCAACTGCAGCACTCGATGCGCAATGGGATCACGCCCACGAAAGTCGTAAAACAGCCATCCATCCAGTTTGGCCGCCCGCAAATCCTGTTGAATTCCTGAAATATTCACACTCATAATCCGGCTTCACTCCACTCCGCGCCCATACGAAAAGAACCGCGCCTCAACTGGGAAACTATACCTGCACCAGATCCAATACTTGCCGACGCGTCACTCCAAACACTTCCACGCGTTTGCTCCGGCCATGCTCGCCGCTCTGGATTCTAACAGCCGATTTTGACGTTTTCAAAACGCTCGCCAGGAACTCGACCAGCGCTTCATTCGCTCGATTTTCTACCGCCGGCGCGCACAACCGAATCTTCAGCGCTCCATCGTGCACGCCCGCAATCTCTTCCTTGCTGGCCCGCGGCTGCACCCGCACCGCAAACGACACCGTGCCCCGCGCCACATCTTCCGTAACTTCCAAAAAGCTCATACCCTACCAGGCCCGCTCGTACTGCACCGGCGCTTTTATCTTGGTTCCCAACTCCTGCGCCGCGCGCCTTGGCCAGTACGGATCGCGCAACATCTCCCGCGCCAGAAACACCATATCCGCCTGCTCGCTGACCACTACGCTCTCCGCCTGTATCGCATCGGTGATCATCCCCACCGTGCCGGTCTTGATTCCCGATTCCCGCCGAATCGCTTCGGCAAATTTCAACTGGTATCCAGGTGCCACCGGGATTCGCGCATCCGCCACCGCGCCGCCGCTCGATACATCCACCAAATCCACGCCAACCGACTTCAACTTGCGGCACAGTTCAATGCTCTGTACCAAATCCCATCCGTCTTCTTTCCAGTCGGTCGCCGATATCCGCACTAACACCGGTAACTTCGCAGGCCACACTTCGCGCACCGCTTCCGCCACCCGCACCGCCAACCGGATTCGATTCCCCAGACTTCCGCCATATTCGTCTTTTCGAAAATTGCACAACGGAGAGTAAAACTCGTGCAGCAAGTATCCGTGCGCGGCGTGAATCTCCACCAACTGGAATCCGGCACGCAACGCCCGTTGCGCCGCCTTCACAAAGTCGACAACAATCTGGTCGATTTCGGCGATGTTCAACTCTTTTGGCATCGGATAATCCGCTGAAAACGGGACGGCGCTCGGCGCCACCGGCACCCATCCGCCATCGGCAAGAGCCACAGCTTTTCCGCCGTTCCACGGCGCCGCGGTACTTCCCTTCCGTCCGGCGTGCGCCAACTGAATTCCCGCAATCGCGCCGTGCGACTGCACAAATTCCACGATCGGCTTCCATGCGTCCACGTGAGAGTCCAGATAAATTCCCGTATCTTCCGGCGAAATCCTTCCAATGGCCTGCACACCGGTAGCCTCCGCCATCACCAGCGCTGCTCCTCCCACAGCACGGCTGCCTAAATGCACCAGATGCCAGTGCCCCACGTGCCCATCCTTCGCCGAATACTGGCACATCGGCGACACCGCCACGCGATTCTTGAATTCCAGTTCCCGCAACCGCCACGACTCAAACAGTCTCATCGACGCTCCCACTGAAAATAAATTCGCTTATGAATAGATTCACTTGATGGCTGGCCGGGTACCAAAAATCGCCGTGCCCACGCGGACTTCCGTGGCCCCTTCTTGAATCGCCGCCTCGAAATCGTGCGACATTCCCATCGACAGCACCGGCAGCACTCGCGCCAATCGCTGTTCCGTTTCTTCCTTCAACTCGCGCAGCCGCGCGAAATAAGGACGCACGTCGTCCACCTGCTCTAAGTACGGAGGAATGCACATCAATCCCGCAAGCTCCAGGCGCTCCAATTTCTCAATCGACTCCGCCAGCGCAGGCAAATTTCCTTCCGCCACGCCGCTCTTACTCTCCTCGCCTCCGAGATGCACTTCAATCAGCACACGCAACTTCTTCCCCGCGCCTTCACCCTCAACGCACGCACGCTCCAGCCGCAAAGCCAAGTTCCCATCATCAATGGAGTCGATGCAGTGAAACGCCTTCGCCGCCCGCGCCGCTTTGTTGCTCTGCAAATGCCCAATCAAGTGCCACCTGGCATCAGCTAAATCCAAAGCCCCGCGCTTTCCTTCCCACTCTTGCACCCGATTTTCCCCAAAATGTCGCAAGCCCGCTTCGTACGCTTCGTGAATCGCGCTAGCCGGATGCGTCTTCGACACGCCAATCAACGTGACCTCTTCCGCCTTGCGCCCAGCCCGCGCCGCCGCCGTAGCCATGCGCTCTTTCACCCGCGCTATATTTTCCTGGACCGTCGTAGCATTCATCGCAGCATTACCTAGACAAAGAATGCTAGCACGCCACCTCCGGCCATAATTCGCCAAGGACTTTGTCTTTTAGTAATAAGCCCGTTGCGACTCTCTGCCTCTCCGGTTACACTGACACTCACGAGTGGCGTCCCACCACCACTAACCCTAGAACATGACAACACGCGGCTTACTCATCGCCATTGAAGGCATCGATGGCAGCGGGAAGCATACCCAGGCGAAACTTCTCGAGCACGCTCTGACCGCCACTGGCTTCTCTGTTTACGCTACCGGCTTTCCGCAATACGATTCCTGGTTCGGCACCATGGTCGGCAAGTTTCTGAACGGCGACTTCGGCCCGCTTGAGACTCTCGATCCTCGCTTCACCGCAATGCTCTACGCCGGCGATCGCTTTGAAGCCAAGCCCCGCATCGAAGAAGCCCTCAACGAAGGGCAAATCGTCCTCGTCGACCGCTACGTCGGCTCCAATCTCGCCCATCAAGTCGCCCGCGCCCCCGCCGAAAAACGCGCTGACCTCATGCGCTGGATCGAGCATCTCGAATATTCCATCTACGGTTTGCCACGCGAAGCGCTCATCCTTTATCTCCGCGTCCCGCCTCACCAGGCGCAGCAACTCGTAGCGCGCAAAGCCGAGCGCAGCTACACCACCGCAAAACACGATATTCTGGAGAGCAATATTCACCACCTCGAAGAAGCGGGCGAGATGTACGACATGCTCTCTCGCAGCCGCCCCTGGGCTACAATTCAATGTTTCGACGCCTCCACCAACTCGTTGCGCCTACCTGAAGATATCGCGCGCGATGTAATGGACGCGGTACGGCCTGCGGTCAGCACACTTTGCAAGGGTTAGCTTATGGGTTTCTCTGATTTCCTCGGCAACGAAAAAATTGTTACCGCCCTGCGCGGCGCTTTGCGTGCGGGCCGTCTTCCTCACGCAATTCTATTCACCGGACCGCGCGGCGTCGGCAAATACACCTTAGCCCGCATGCTGGCGCAGGCCGCGAATTGCGAACGCCTCACCGATGATTTTTGCGGTGAATGCGCGACTTGTCTGCGCATTGCACTCCTAGCCGAACCTCAGAAACTCATCGAGCAAGGCTTGGTGGAACGAGGCGAAAGCGCCGATGCCGCTACCGTCGAACGCGTCCCGCTGATCTTGCAGACCCACCCAGACGTTTGGGCTCTGGTGCCTGATCCTGTTCGCGTCAAGACTCCGGTGGCCCGGCCCATGCTCCGCGTCGGTCAACTTCGCGCCGTACAGCGTGCCGCCTATTTTCAACCGATGGGACGTCGCCGCGTCTTCATCCTGGATGGCGCGGAAACTATGCGATGGGACGTTGCCAACGTCTTCCTGAAAATTCTCGAGGAGCCACCCGGCTCCGCAACTTTGATTCTTACTGCTCCCGCGGCTTCGTCGCTCTTGCCGACCATCGTTTCACGCTGCATGCAATTTCATTTTGCGCCCTTGCCGCAGCCTGAAGTAGAGCGCATCCTCAAAGCGCACACCGACCGCAAGCCCGCTGAACTCAAACTTGCCGCGCAGCTCTCCGAAGGCAGCCCCGGCTTGGCAATGGAGATGAATGTAGACGATGCTGTGGAAAAGCGCTCCACCGCTCTACGTGTCCTCGAGCGGGCCGCCCGTGGTCAAGGCTTCTCACAACTCTTTGCAGACACTTCCGCGCTCGCCAAGGATCGCGAATCGTCGTTTGAAGACCTCCTTGGCGTCTTTTACGGCCTGCTCACCGATCTTCTGGAGCTCACTTCCGGTGTGAAATCTCCACTCCTGCGTAATCCTAATCTGGCGAAGCAACTAGAAGCGCTTGCGCGTACCGTTGATGCCAAATGGGTGATGCAAGCTATCAACGGAATGGATGAACTCGCAGCAGGTGCGCGCCGCAACCTCAATCGCCAACTCGGTATGGACGCGCTTGCCGCCGAACTTGCTCCTAAGGCTTCTGCGGTAGGCCGCGAATAGCTGCTCCCTTTCTTTCACTAAACGCGTCATAATAGGAATAGACGAAACCCAGCACGTTTCCTTCGCATCCAACGCTATGAAACATCCTTCTCACCCCAAGGAGCAGTCATGAACCGCCGAATGTTTCGTCCCAACTTCGCGGACGCAAAAGAGCAACCCATCTCTCGCACGCCTCACAATGGCGGTCCGATCCCCAGCAAGAAGCCTGCCCCTGCGGAAGTTACACACGCAGAGAATTTTTATTGGGTGAAACAGATGCAGAGTCGCACTCCCATGGTGGTGGTGCTCAACTCTGGAGAAGAACTGCACGGCATCATTGAATGGTACGACCGCGAGTGCGTTAAGCTCACCCGCAACGGCGCTCCCAACCTGATGCTGTTTAAGCGCTACATTAAGTATGTCTACAAAGATGGTGAAGACTCGGCACAGGGCGGGGACGAGTAAGTTTATTTCCCATCCCCGAACGACGCACCCGATGCGGCCGAAAAGGTGAGTAGCGCCTTGGCGGCCAGCTTTCCCGACTCATTGAAAATTTCGCATTCCGTCACGATAAAGTTCCGGCCCGCACGCAACACCTTCGCGTCCGCCCTCACTGTTCCCCCGGGCACCGGCTCCAGATAGTTAATCTTCAATTCCAGTGTAGCCAGTTCCACACCGCGTGGCACTGCCGTGTACGCGGCAATCGCCGCTGTCGTATCTGCCAGTGCCGCCAGGATTCCACCATGTACCACTCCGTGCACCTGTTTATGCTTCGGCGTAACATCCAGGCGGAAAATCGCTCGCCCCTCGTGGACGCTCTCCACATCAAATCCCAGTAGCTCTGTGGATTTGCTCTCCTTCATGCGCTGCCGTACCAATTCCGTTACGCGCTTTTCTTCCTCAGTCAATTTCCGTGACATTCGCTCTCCCGTAATCGCACTACTGCGCCGATAATCCACCATCCAAAGGTAGCGCCGTGCCCGTCATCCACGAAGATTCATCTGACGCCAGATACACCGCCAGTGCCGCCACATCCTCGGGCTTCCCAAAGCGCCCAACCGGTATGGTCGCCAAACGCGCATCGCGCACCCTTCGACCTTCCTCGGTTTCTGAGAACAGGCCCTTCACCAAGTCGGTCTCCACAATCGAGGGACAAATGCAATTCACTCGAACTTTATCCTTCGCATGATCAATAGCCATTGCCTTGGTCAACATGGTTACGCCGCCTTTCGAAGCGCAATACGCTGCACGGTCTTTCATCGCGTACAAACCCAGAATTGACCCTATATTAATGATGGACCCGCCACCCGTCCGCTTCATCTGTGGCAGCACTGCTCGCGACATCAGGAATGGCCCTTTCAGATTGGTCGCAATCACCCGGTCCCAATCTTCTTCGGAAATCGTTTCAATCGTCGAGACGCTCGCCGCCCCGGCGTTATTCACCAGCACGTCCGTCCGCCCGAACGCCTTCTCAGTCTCCTCCGCCGCTCGTTGCGTGTCTGTCGCCCTGCTCACGTCGCAGGCCACCGCCAAGCCTGCTCCGCCGTGCACGCGGATCTCCTGCAAGGTATCGGCCAGCTTCTCCTGGCGCCGCCCGACGACCGTGACCCTCGCTCCCTCCCGCGCAAACGCCAGCGCCACGGCCCTTCCTATCCCTGATCCGCCCCCGGTCACAATCGCCACCTTGCCCGCCAACCGTGTCACGTTCTCACCCGCCTTTGCGTCTAATCGTTGTACTATGCGGCGGGCGCCTTCTGGCCCGCAGTCCGCGCGACTCTAGCAAACGGCCAAGTCCCCCGCAAGGATGGGCTGGCGAGTTCGCGTGATCCGAATCACCTAGGCGGCTTATGCGCATTGGAATTACAGGCTATCCAACGTACGGGGGCTCGGGTGTCGTTGCTACCGAACTAGGCATCGAACTCGCCGCCCGCGGGCACGATATCCACTTTATTACCTCCGCGCCGCCCATCCGCATGAAGATCGACGACCCACACATCCATTTCCATCGCGCTGAAGTCGTTTCCTA
>DASXBH010000376.1:0-2729 GCA_036491775.1 Candidatus Acidiferrum sp. | reverse complement strand
GACAGTGGCACACGGTGGCCGGGTGAACATGCGCGCCTGCTCAAAAGTTTTGCGAGAACTGTACAAGGGGCGAGCGAGGAAAGTGCTCGAAAAAATAGAAAACGCTATGGCAAATTCTTACCGCAGATTTTTAGGAATCTTGCAACGCGCTCAGCCTTCTTGTCCTTCATGCATGGCGTTCAGCGCGGCGCGGCGAGAAACCAAACCAGCTTCTTGAATTTTATAAATCAGCGCGCGGTAGCTGATCTTCAGCGCCTGCGCGGTTTTTCGACGATTCCATTGATTGGCGCGCAATGCTTCCAGGATAACGTTGCGCTCCATCTCTTTAATCGCGCCTTTGGCTAACTGCTTCAGCGTGACGGGAGCGCCATCTTCGGTGAAGAAAGAAGTCTTGTGACGCCGCGGGAATCCCTCTGCCTGCATGGTGGCATCGGGACCGAGCAAAACATGACGTGCCACGCCATTGGAGAGTTCGCGAATATTTCCTGGCCAATTCAAATTCTGCAAATACTCCAGCATCTCCGGCGGGAAAGCTTCGGATTGCATTCCAAACTGTTTTTCAAAGTGCAGGCGGAAAAACTCGGCGAGCACCGGAATATCTTCACGGCGTTCCCGCAGTGGAGGAAGCTTCAGACGAAACACGTGGATGCGGTAAAAGAGGTCCTGGCGGAACCGCCCGGCCTGCGTTTCCTTATCGAGATCCTTATTGGTGGCGCAGAGCAGACGCACGTTAACGCGGCGTTCTTCATTGTCGCCAAGCCGCGAAAAAGTTCCGTCTTGCAGGAAGTGCAGCAGCTTGCTTTGCAGGTTCAGATCAAGATCGCCAATTTCGTCGAGGAACAGCGTGCCTTGATGAGCCACCTCGACGCGTCCAAGCTTGGTGGAATTCGCGCCGGTGAATGCTCCCTTTTCGTAGCCGAATAATTCACTTTCCAGCAAGGCGCCGGGAATCGCGGCGCAGTTCACTTTGACGAATTCACCGCTGGAGCAGGAAGAGTTGGCATGAATCCAACGAGCTAGAGCTTCTTTGCCGGTGCCACCTTCTCCACAGAGCAAAACGGGAATGCTGGTCTGGCGAATCTTGTTGGCGTTGGCGCGGATTTCTGCCATGGCCAAAGAGTGGCCAAAGAGGATGTGCTCCGGTGGAATGGGATTGAGTCGCTCCCAGTGTCCGCTCTTGATGGAGTTGCTCCCAGACATATCGTATGCAGAGGTGTTGCACACGGCGAACCAAAGGTTGGTGGCGCGACGGACGTGGCACCGACGCAACAATCCTAAGATTACGTAGTATTTACAGTGAGTTACGCCTCACATGAGGCCAGCGGTTATAGTACGGCGGTTTATTTGGTACGGCTCTTAGCGGGAAGGTTGGGTGTCGCGAGTGGAACCTTTCTTCCCTTGGCAGGATTTCTCATTGCTGCTCTACCCGTCGCGAAGCGGTTCTAGCGAAGCGGGAAAACGTAAGATTCCAGCATGTCGGCACGAGCCTTTTCGTCGGAGACCATAACCTTCAACAAGTCGCTGACCGAGAGCATGCCGCGAAATTCGTTGCGCTCATTGAGGATGCACAGGTGATAGACGCCGTTCTGTTCCATCAGGCGAAGGCACGCGTCAAAAGACATCTCCGGCGTTACCGTTAACAAACCGCGGCTCATGATATCGGAAACTTTCATCCACGCTGGACACTTGTTCTCTGCCGCGACCTTGTCGGAAATGTCGCTTTGCGAAACCACGCCCACCAACGCGCCTGCGGCATCGACTACTCCAGCGGAGCGAATCTGCTTCTCGCGTAAATAGCGAGCCGCTTTTTCGATGCTGTCTTCTTCAGGTATCGAGAAAACTTCCGTGCGGGACCCGACCAGATCCGAAACTCTCATGGGACCTCCGGGAAGAATTTTGGCTAATGCTAGGCCCGGTCCGCATGGAATGCAATGGAAAAAGCGGAGAATCCACCGGACTTGGAAAGGGAAAAACCTGTAGAAGGAGCGGTTAAGTGCGTCTCTAGCGCGTAAGCAACGCCGCGCGAGCTATCAAGCGCGACCCTTTTCCCCGCGAATGATATCGTAGCGCTCGATCACCGCCGCAACTCCCAGGCGGGTTTCGCCGTCTTCTACCCGAGGTTCGACGCGAACCACTTTGCCCTGCGCGCGAACGAAAACATCCGAGCCATGGGTGATTTCGCCGGGCAAGGTCAGAGTAATGTCCAGTTGAGAGCCAGCAGTGAGGTCCTGTTCAATGACGAAATATAAGCCTCGAGTGGAGATGTCGCGGGTCTTGCCTTCTTGGCGGTTTACCAGCTTTTCCGCCGCGAACCGTATGCTTACCGGAAGCGACAGGTCATAGCGTCGCGCGGTACGACGTTCGGTCATAAGTGACATCCTCGACTCCATCCGCAGCTCCACCAGAGCCGCTTACCCGAAAATAGAACGATTTGCTACGAATGTACAGCCGCCCCGATGCAAGTCCCAAGGCCCGACTTTGATATGGAACAAGCTTACGTGGTTATTTGGCCCATTATTAAGGATGCTGCGATTCAAGCCCCGGGACGCGCATTGCAAAACTGATCTTGCGACATTTCGTGGCCGTTTTGCGACAGGTTAGGTGCGTCTTAGACCTTAGTCTATTTCTGCACAAACCGGCTCGCGCCCCATCGAACTGTTGATTTTCACCACAGGAGTTCGCTGCGGACGATACCTTGGCTCAGGCAATTTCCGCAAGTTTTCTTTTTG
>DASXBH010000375.1:0-4436 GCA_036491775.1 Candidatus Acidiferrum sp. | reverse complement strand
GACGGCCGGAGCCTGAAAGAAAATCGCCGTCCTTTACGTCTAATTGTTAGCAACATTCACTGGTCTCGCTTCGTCTTCCTATATACCGGAGAAACCCATGGGCATCGCGCCCACCCAGCAGCTTCCAGCGCTCCCGTTAGTCGCCTCGCCCGCCGGTGCCGCCGCGCGCCCCCATGGCTTCAAGGCGGCCCTCATCACTTCGCTGGAAACCGTCAAGCTCTCCCTCGACGCCCTCCGCGCCCATAAGCTCCGTAGCTTCCTCACCTTGCTGGGCGTCATCCTCGCTGTTACTACCCTCGTTTCCGTCATGAGCGTCATTGCCGGCCTCAACATGTACGTCGCCGACCGGGTCGCCAACCTCGGCGCCAACGTCTTCATCATTCACCGTTTCGGCATCATCACCAGCCAAGATGCCTGGATCAAGGCCCAAAAGCGCCCGCTGGTCACCTATGAAGAGTACGAACGTCTCCGCGACAATCTGAAGCTCGCCAGTGCCGTGGCCGGCGAAGAAGAGCACCTCATGGCCGTGCGCAGCGGCAACCTCACCATGGAGAACACTCAGTTCATCGGTGCCAGTTCTAATTTCGCCGAGGTCCGCAACCTCACCGTCGCGCAGGGCCGCTTCATTACCCAGGCCGATGATGAGCACCGCTCGGAAGTCACCTTCATTGGACCCGATCTCGCCCACAAATTTTTCCCCAACGTCGATCCCATCGGTAAAACCATCCGCGTTCAAACTCATACCTACGAAGTCATTGGCGTAGCGGAGCCGCTCGGCAGCGCCTTCGGCCAGTCGCAAGACAATTACATGATCCTGCCGCTCGACACTTGGCGGAAAGGCTGGCACCAAAGCTACGACTGGGTCGCCGTCTACGTAAAAGCGCCCAGCGCCGAATTAATGCAAATGAGCGAAGACGAAGCGCGCATGTTGTTTCGCGCCTGGCGCCACCTGCCCTTCGACGCGCCTGATAATTTCGCCATCATTGGCTCCGACTCCATCATGTCGCTCTGGCACGACCTCACCGGCAACTTGGCCTTTGTCGCCACCGCGCTCGTCAGCGTTTTCCTGGTCGTCGGCGGCATCGTTATCATGAATATCATGCTCGCCAGCGTCACCGAACGAACTCGCGAAATCGGTCTGCGCCGCGCCATGGGTGCCAGGAAAAAACAAATCATGCTGCAGTTCCTCACTGAATCCGCGGTGCTTTCCGCCACCGGAGGCTTGATCGGTATCGCCGCAGCTTATGGAATCGTCACCTTGGTCAAAACTCTTTTTGCCTTTCCAATGGAGACGCCGCTGAGTGCGGTGATTCTCTCGCTCTGCCTTTCCACCGTAGTCGGACTTTTCTTCGGAATTTTCCCGGCGATGCGCGCAGCGAAACTGGATCCTATCGAAGCACTGCGCTCGGAATAAGGAACAACCATGGCTCAGGCATACGGCGAAAATCTCAAACAGGCTCTCGACACCCTCCGCTCCCACAAATTGCGCAGCGCGCTTACCGTCTTTGGTGTCGTCTTGGGCGTCAGCGTCATCATGCTGGTCGCCGCACTGATCACCGGCCTCGACCAGAAAATTCAGGAAAACATCAAGCAATTTGGCGCAGACACCGCCTTCATCACCAAATGGGATCAGGGCCGCAACGGCGGGCCGCCGCCTCTCGAGGAAATTCAACGCAAGCCTCTGACTCTCGACGACGCCATTGCCATCCAGGAAAAATGTCCCGCGGTTCGCCAGGTCACCACCTTCTTGCAGACCGGCTGGGACCACCCGCACGTGGTTCGCACCAAATCCGGTGAAGTCACTGCCGTCGATTTTCGCGGCGTTCAGCCCAATTTTGGGGAAGTCTATGCCAACGCCGAAACGCTCGCCGGACGTTTCATCAGCGAAGGTGACGACCTTCACAAAGATAAGGTGGTAATGCTGGGCGAAAACGTCGCCCCGGTCCTTTTCCCCGAAGGTCATCCCGTCGGCAAAGACGTCATGATCGATGGCTCTGAATTCCAGGTAATCGGCGTGGTCGAAAAGCCTAAAGGTGGCTTTGGTATGGGCGATGAAGATCGCCGCGTCTTAATCCCGTACAGCACCTTCAAAAAAACTTATCCGGCCGCCGATGAGATCAATATGCGCGCTCAGGCCTATCCCAAAATGCTCGATCAAGCCGTCGACCAGATTCGCGAAGTTCTCGAGCGCCGCAGAAATGTGCCCACCGGCGGCAAGGATAATTTCTCCATCGCTACTGCCGAGCAGCAGGTGGAAGAATTTCACAACATCGTTGGGAAAGTTGCCCTCGCTACTGTCGTACTCAGCTCCATTGGCTTGCTTGTTGGCGGCATCGGCGTGATGAACATCATGCTGGTCAGCGTCACCGAACGCACTCGCGAAATCGGTGTCCGCAAAGCCATCGGCGCAAAAAGCAAAGATATCACTTGGCAATTTCTGCTCGAGGCGATGACCCTCACCGGTGCCGGCGGTGTCATTGCGCTCATTCTCGTCAACGCTTTAGTGCTGCTGGTCCGTGTCACTCTGCAATGGCCCGGCGTCGTGCCTCTCTGGGCCGCCACCACCGGCATCGCCGTCAGTATCAGCATCGGCCTCATCTTCGGCGTTTGGCCCGCCATGAAAGCCGCCAAGCTCGATCCCGTCGACGCCCTCCGTTACGAATAAGCGACGAAGCGAACCAATTTCTATTTTTTCACCACCGCCACGGCCTCCACCTCAATCAGCCATTCAGGACGCACCAGTCGCTTCACCACCACAAACGTGCTGGTTGGAGGATTCGCCACATCAACGTACTTGTCTCGAATTTCGCGCACCACAGGAATTTGCGAAGCGTCGACACTCTCGGCGCAGTAATAATTCAACTTGATGACGCTGTGAAAATCGCCACCCGCCGCCTCAACGGCCGTCCTTAAATTTTCGAACACTTGTTGCACTTGCGCTCGAAAATCATCTTTGCCCACTAGATTTCCCGAGCGGTCCAGCGCCACTTGCCCCGCTATGTACACCGTCTTCCCAGCGAGCACTTCGCCAAGCTGTGAATAGCCCGCCGTCGGCTTAAAAAGCGTATCCGGATTCGATAACCGCAACAGTTGCGTGTTTGCCATATCCTGACTCCGGCTCTTAGAAATGACCGTGGTTTGCTTTCCAGTTCCTGTGTCCTGCGACCAGGCCGTCACTACTCCCATCGCGAGCAGAACACTTACCATCCATCGCATGGTTCCCTCCTAATAGATGAGCGTGCATCGAAATTGTATACGAGGCAACTTGTGCCGTGGGAGCCTTCATCTGCCCGGAGCGCGAGACGATTGTCAAACCGCGAGAACACTTCCAGTACATCCGCTTTGCGGATTGCTACCCGCTGCAGCGATTCGCATCGCGCTGAACAATCAGGTCAGTGATTTCGGGTTGGTTGGGATTCCACGAAGCGAACACACTAGCGAACGTACGCTAACAATAAGAGTTCGAAAAGTCCGCCAGGCCCCACTTGCACCCTATGTTGCAACGCAAGTTCCAGGCTTCAGGCGGAGCGTAGCAGCCGCGCGGCGCGGTTGCGCAATGTTAACGCTGCTGCAGCCGGCGCGATTGCCACTGGCTTGTGCCTCGCATGAGGGAAGAGTTGCGTAGCCAGCGCCTCCGCCGACCCCATGCGCTGCGCCGGATCTTTTGCCAGGCACGCCGCTACCAGATCATTCAACGCCGCTGGCACCGAACTGTTCACATGCGAAAGCGGTTGCGGTGTCGACGACAAAATCCGGTTGCACACCGCGTTGATCGACTCGCCAGCGAACGGCGAGGTTCCCGTAATCATTTCGTACAGCATCACGCCCAACGAGAAAATGTCCGATCGCGCATCCTGTGCCCGCCCCATAATTTGCTCGGGACTCCAATACGCGGGCGTACCCAGCAATGGTGTGTCCTTCTTTTCATGGCTGGCCAGCCGCGCCATTCCAAAGTCCGTCAACTTCGGCCTGTTATCACTCGCGATCAACACATTCGCCGGCTTCACATCGCCGTGAATCACGCCGCGGCGATGCGCCACTTCCAGCGCCAGGGCCATTTTCCCGCCCCACGCGCACGCACTCGCCACCGGAATGCTGCCCTTACTCAGAATTTTCTCTACGGATTGCCCCTCCACCAGCTCCATCACCAGATAGGGCGTGAACGTCGACTCCTCGATCCCAATGTCATGCAGCGCCACGATATACGGGTGCGTCAGTTGCCCAACCACCCGGGCTTCCCGAAAGAATTTACTGCGCGACTCGCCCCGCGCCAGTTCCGGCGAGAACAATTTAATCGCCACCGCGCGATCAATCAGTGGGTCGTAGCCGCGCACCACGCGACTCGACGCTCCTGTACCCAGCGTTTCAAGAACCTGGTAACGGCCGACTTGCACGAGCGTTTATCTCCCGCGGAGCGATCCGCTCCTCATCACCTG
>DASXBH010000374.1:0-6006 GCA_036491775.1 Candidatus Acidiferrum sp. | reverse complement strand
GGGAACGACGGTAGGACCAAACGGAATCACGCTGGTGGGACTACGCAAGTATTCTTCGCCACTCTGCCAGCCACTGACCGGAGCGGGATGCCCGGCGGATGGAATTCCGGTGTTTTCGAATATTTTTACAGAGAACACGGTCGCGCATTCCAACTACAACTCGTTGCAGGTGCTGTTGGACAAGCATTTCTCGCACGGGTTGCAATTCACCGCCGCATATACCTACAGCAAGTCTTTGGACAATGCGTCGAGTTTTGAAAGTTCGTTAAATCCGGTGAACTTGAATGCGACGTATGGGCCATCGCTGTTCGACGCGCGGCACCGCTTCGTGTTCAGTTACGTATGGGGCTTGCCAGTGCCGAAGTATGACGGATTTAAAGGGCAGGTGCTGGACGGCTGGCAACTTTCGGGCATCGTGACATTCCAGACGGGCTTCCCGGTGCGCATCACGTCGTCGGACGACATCGAGCAGCTCTACAGCACGTTCTTCGAGGCGCCAGGTGAGCCCAACTGGGCTCCAGGATATAAGCCCGGAAGCTTGGTAACGCTAAATCCGCGGAAGAACGGTGGATTGGTGTTCGATCCAAACCAGTTCACGAACAGCACGGTGGCGCCCGGTACGATCGGAAATGCGCCCAGATCGATTTGCTGCCAACCAGGAATTGATAACTGGGATATGGGCGTGTTCAAGGGATTCCAATTGACGGAGCGGTTGCGCACAGAATTCCGGGCGGAATTTTACAACATCTGGAACCATGCGCAGTTCTACAGCGTCGATGGAAATATCTCGGATTACAGCACGACGACGGATGCGAGTGGCAACACCGTTTATAACGGAACATTCGGTGTAGCGCAGAAAGTACGTGACCCGAGACAGATACAATTCGCGCTGAAATTTATTTTCTAGTGGTGCGGCGACAAGATGGGAACGCAGGGCGTCCAGAGAAATCGGGACGCCTTTCGCGCGATGGGATAGAAGGTCGCAGGCCGGGCGCGTGCTTGGCATGCCAAAGCAGGATGGAAAGGCGTAGACTAGAAGCGGAATTGCCGCAGTAGCCACGCAGTTTTCCTCGCAGATACTGACCGCAGGGAATAGACCTGCCACAGGTGACCTTAGGAAGGCCAGCCTGGGATGGAGTTCCAACATGCAAGACATACTCAAGAAGGAAATCGCGTTGTACGAGAAGCGGACGCCGAAATCGGCGGAAGCGCACAAGAAGGCCGAGAGGCGGATCCCGCTGGGCGTAGCGAGCAATTACCGGGCCTACGATCCGTATCCGATATTTGTGGCGGAAGGGCACGGCAGCAAGATCAAGGATATCGACGGAAACGAATATCTGGATCACAACCTGTGCTTTGGGGCGTTGATGGCCGGGCACGGGCACCCGGCGATCGTGAAGGCGATCAAGGCGGTTGTAGATAACGGCACAACGTTTGGCATGCCGCACGGGATGGAGTACGAACTCGCCGAGGAGATTTGTGCGCGGTATCCGGTAGAGATGGTGCGATTCGGGTCGAGCGGAACGGAAGCGACCATGCATGCTTGCCGGATTGCGCGCGCAGCGACGGGCCGGGACAAGATTTTGCGGTTTGAAGGCGGATATCACGGGCTGCATGACACCGCGCTGGTGAGCGTGAAGCCGAAGATTGAAGAGACGGGCGACATCAATGCGCCAAATTCGGTACCGGGCGGATTGGGTGTCATCAAGGCGGTGCTGGACAACGTGACGGTCGCGACCTTTAACAATCTGCCGAGCGTGGAGAACCGGTTCAAGCAATTTCCCGGGCAGATTGCCGGGGTGATTCTGGAACCGATCATGATGAACGTGGGGTTGTGCATGCCGCAGCCGGGATTTCTGGAAGGCTTGCGGGACCTTTGCACCAAGAACGGCGCACTGCTGATTTTCGACGAAGTAAAAACGGGCGCGAAACTCGGATGGGGCGGCGCGAGCGAATATTTTGGCGTGAAGCCCGACATGATCACGCTGGCGAAGTCGATTGGAGGAGGAGTACCGCTGGCGGCGTTTGGCGCGAGCAAGGAAGTGATGGACCTGATCGTGCAGCATAAGGTGTTTCACGGCGGTACGTACAACACCAACCGATTTGCAATGGCTGCGGGACTGGCCACATTCAGGGAAGTGTTGACGCGCGAGAACTACGCGCACGTCGATAAGTTGAGCAAGAAATTAACGGAAGGCTATCGCACGATTGTGAAGAAGAGCGGATTACAGGCGTACGTGGCGAGCGCGGGCGTGAACGGCGCGCTGATGCTGTATCCGCAGGAAATTCGCAATTATCGCGACTGGACCAAGATCGATGTGGATCTGTGGCGTCAATTCTGGTTTGGGATGGTGAATCGCGGCGTGCTGGCGCAACCGTATTGGTGGGACGAGCAGTGGACAATTTCGGTGCAGCACACGGAAGCGGACATCGACAAGCATTTGGCGGTGTTCGACGAAGTGGCGCCGGGATTGGCTGCGACGCAGAAGGAACGCGGTGCCCAGTTTGTGGGTGCGGCAGGTCATTAAGACGAAAGTTCCTCATTTCTCAGACTCCCGTTCGAAATGACGGGGTCGTCCTATGAGAACGATGCAGCGTCGGGGGCACGATATATCGTGCCCCTACGGAGTTGGGTGAGTGAGTAATGGCTCGACAGGACTGGCTGCGGAGGTGGCGGCGGGAGATGCTCGGGCGCATCTGAAGCGGGTGCTGGGCAAGCGCGACCTGGTACTGCTGTTTGTTGTGGCGGTGTTCAACCTGAACGTGCTGCCCTCGATTGCCGCGAATGGCGGCGTGACCATCTGGCTGTGGCTCATCTCCTTAATTTTATTTTTCTGGCCGCAAGGGATTGCGGTGATTGAACTGGCGCATCGCTATCCGGGCGAGGGCGGCGTTTATTTGTGGGCCAAGGAAATTTTCGGAGATTTTCACGGATTTTTGTCGGGATGGTGCTACTGGACGAACAACATGATGTACGTGCCGACGGTAATGCTGTATTTCGTGGGCGTGTCGGTGTTCGTGTTGGGGCCGGGGCACCAGGCACTGGCCGACAATCGGGTGTTCGCGTTGCTGGCGTCGGTGGTACTGCTGGCGTTGCTGGTGGTGCTGAACATCGTGGGACTCGGCGTTGGAAAATGGGTGAATAACCTCGGCGGAATTGGGACGTTCGTTGCCGCATTTGTGTTGATGGGTTTGGGGGCAGTAGTTTATTTGAAATTTGGCACCACGATGCGGTGGGAAGACTTCAAAATCCCGGCGAACCCGCGATTTGTGCTGAATTCGTTTGGAGTGATTTGCTTCGGGCTGGTGGGATTGGAACTTGCGTCGATCATGGGCGACGAAATTGAAGATCCGAAGCGGACATTGCCCGGAGCGGTGGCGTGGGGCGGAATGCTTTCGGGCCTGCTGTATATCGGGGCGACGCTGACGCTGCTGGTAGCGGTGAGCAAAGACAGCATCAGCGTGCTGCAGGGAATTGTGCAAGCGGTGACGCACATGGCGGAGCAGGTGGGGGTTTCGTGGATTGTTGCGCCGTTTGCGTTTTTGCTGAGCTTGTCGATTGCGGGGATTGGATCAGCGTGGCTGGGCGGGTCAGCGCGCATTCCGTTTGTGGCGGGACTTGATTCGTATATGCCGGCGTGGCTGGGGAGGATTCATCCGAAGTATGCGACGCCGTATGCGGCACTGATTGTGCATGCGAGCGTGTCGTTGATCCTGGTGATTTTCAATTTTCTGGCGACGGGCGGGGTACAGGAGAGTTTTCAGTCGTTGTTGTCGCTGGCGGTGGTGCTGCAGCTGATTCCGTTTCTGTATATGTTTGCGGGATTGCTGAAGATCGCGTTCGACCGCGAATTCACGCGAGGGCACTACGCTAAGGGAACGCTGGTATTTGCGGGAGTGTCGGGACTGATTACAACGATATTAGGGATTGCGCTGGCGTTTTTCCCGGCGGCACAGATTAAGTCGGTGGCGCGGTATGAAATTTGGATGTTTGGTGGAACTGTGGTGTTCATCGGGCTGGCAGCGTTTTTCTTTTTTGTGTATGGCCGGCGTAAGGCAGAGCGAAAATTGGAAGCGGTGGCGCCGGTAGTTTGAGTTGAGAAGCTTGGAGGGCGGTTTATGTCGAGCACGGCGAAAGCGACGGTCAAAAATTATCAGAATTATGTGAACGGGCAGTGGGTAAGCAGCGCGTCGGGCGAGACGTTTGCAGTGTATGACCCGTCGACGGAAGAAGTGATTGCCCATGTGGCCTCGGCAGGCGCGGCGGATGTCGATACGGCGGTGAAGGCCGCGCGGGCGGCATTTGATTCAGGCCCCTGGGCGCAAACGACGGCGCAGGATCGCGGGCGAATCTTGTTCAAGCTGGCAGAAAAGATTCGTCAGAACACGGCCATGCTGGCGGAATTGGAAGCGCGAAATTGCGGCAAGCCGATTGTGGAAGCGGAATTTGACATCGCGGATGTGGCGACGTGTTTCGAGTATTACGGCGGGCTGGCGAATAAAGTGACGGGTCATGTGAACCCCGTGCCGGCGAATGCGTTGAGCTTTACGATGCGCGAGCCGGTGGGCGTGGCGGGACAGATTATTCCTTGGAATTTTCCGTTGCTGATGGCGGCGTGGAAACTGGCGCCGGCGCTTGCGGCGGGCTGCTGCTGCGTGTTGAAACCGGCGGAACAGACGCCGCTGACGGTGATGGAAGTGGCCAGCTGGTTTGAAGAAGTGGGACTGCCGCCGGGCGTGGTGAATGTGGTGAATGGAGTTGGAGAAGTGACCGGTGCGGCGCTGGTGGCGCATCCGGGCGTGGACAAGATTGCGTTCACGGGAAGCGCGGCGGTTGGAAAAATTATTGTGAAGGCCGCGGCGGATACGTTGAAACGAGTGACGCTGGAGCTGGGCGGAAAATCGCCGAACGTATTTTTCGCGGATGCAGATTGGGAAGCGGCGGTAGATGGAGCGCTATTTGGCGTGTTCATCAATCAAGGAGAAGTGTGTTCGGCGGGCAGCCGCATCCTGGTGGAGAAGAAGATTTACCCGAAGTTTGTGGAAGCGATGACGGAAAAGGCCAAGCGAATCAAGCTGGGTCCGCCGCTGGAGCGAGATACGAAGATGGGGCCGCTGGTCAGCAAGGAGCAGTACGACCGCGTCACATCGTATCTGGAATTAGGGAAGAAAGAAGCGAAGACAGCGATTGGCGGTGGCCGGGCGAAGCAATTTGGCAAGGGCTACTACGTGGAGCCGACGATTTTTTACGATGTGGACAATACGGCGCGAATTTCCCGCGAGGAGATATTTGGGCCGGTGGCCAGCGTGATTCCGTTTCAAGACGAAGGCGATGCGATCCGGATTGCCAACGATACGCCGTATGGATTGGCCGGTGCGGTCTGGACGCGAGATATTTACAAGGCGTTTCGCGTAGTGAAATCGTTGCGTGCGGGAATTATCTGGGTGAATCACATGCAGCCCACGTATGTGGAAGCGCCGTGGGGCGGGTACAAGCAGTCTGGATTCGGGCGGGAACTCGGGCCATGGGGGCTTGAGGAATATTTAGAGACCAAGCAGGTGTACGTCAACCTGGATGAGACGCCGATTGGCTGGTACTAGAAATTTTGGGCAGATTCGCGGTTATGGAAAATAGAGAAGGAGCAAGGCAATGAAGACGATTCAGATTCGCACAGAAATTCCTGGGCCGAAGTCGCGGGCGCTGCTGGCGCGGCGAGAAGCGGCCATCCCGCGCGGGCCGTCGCTGGTCACCTCGATATTCGCGGCGAAGGCGGAAGGCGCGACGATTGAAGATGTCGACGGGAACCGGTACCTGGATTTTGCGGGCGGAATCGGCTGCCTAAACGTGGGCCACCGCGCACCGAAGGTGCAGAAGGCGGTGCAGGAGCAGTTGGACAAGTTTTTGCATCTTTGCTTTGGCGTGACGCCATACGAAGGATATGTGGCGTTGGCGGAAAAGCTGAATGCGTTAGCGCCCATCAGCGGGCCGAAGAAGACGTTCTTTAT
>DASXBH010000373.1:0-6949 GCA_036491775.1 Candidatus Acidiferrum sp. | reverse complement strand
TGTCCGACAGGCGTTGGAGACGTGGGGGAAGCAGCGGTTCGACTTCCTGGTCAACAACGCAGGGAGCGGCTTGGACGGGGTCAACTTCATGGACACAACGGAAGCCCAGTTCGATAGCGTAGTCAACGTGCAGTTCAAGGGTGTCTATTTCCTGACTCAAAAGTTGCTGCCATTGATGAACGACGGCGGCCGTATCGTGAACATCTCGTCCGGCTTGGCGAGAGTGACTATTCCCGGAAGCTCCGCCTATGCGGCGGTGAAGGGCGCGATCGAAGTGCTCACTCGTTATTTGGCCAAGGAGCTTGGACCGCGGCGGATCACCGCCAACGTGGTCGCTCCGGGGCCCACCCAGACGGACTTCAGCGGAGGCCTGGTGCGCGACAACCCCGCGGTCAACAAGATGATTTCGCAGATGACCGCTCTCGGTCGCCCGGGGGTGCCGGATGACATCGGCCCGATGATCGCAAGCCTTCTGTCCGACGAGAACCGGTGGGTGAACGCGCAGAGGATTGAAGTGTCCGGTGGCTTAGCACTGTAGGAGAAGGTATGCACATGACAACGCTTGCTCACCTTCAACGGGCGTCTTGTGCTTTGCACGCCGATAGCAAGCATGGTGAAATGCGATGCGAAAAAGCGCGAACACGTACGGCAACTTCCACATCGCAAACTGTGCACTCACCTTGCTCTGGGCTATAACTCTCATACTCCCTGCTGCTTTCGGGCAGGCAAACAACTCGCATCAGACAACCTGGGGTGAATTCAAGCGTCCGGTCTATGTACCATTTGATAGAAGCGAGGAGGATTGGAGTTTCCTGAGGGACCCAGAGTTGCGCACAGATCTTTGGGACCCAATCAAGTACATTGCTTTGCGTAATACTCCAGGTTGGTACCTTACGCTCGCTGGAGAGGAGCGCTCTTTCTACGAACTCTATCGCAATTACCACTGGGGTGCCGGGCCTCAAGACGGCAATGGGTACTATCTCAATCGTTTTCTTGGTAGCGCTGACTTTCACCTGGGCTCCTCTACACGCGTGCTCTTGGAACTGAAAAGTGGTCTTGAATTCGGACGGACTGGTGGCCCGAGGCCCGTTCAAGACGAGGACAAGCTCGATGTGAATCAGCTATTTGTGGAATTCCGCCTGCCGCCATCGCAGGGCGAGCGTCCGCCCGCAGACCTTAAGATCGGCCGACAAGATCTTGAGTATGGCGACGGAACCTTGTTGGACGTGCTCGATCTGAATGTGCGCCGCTCGTTCGATGGAATCAAACTGATTTTGAGGCCGAAGGACTGGCAAGTAGATCTATTCGCTATGCGTCCGGCGTTAAGCAAGCCGGGACTCTTCGATGATTACCCGGATCATACACAGACGCTTTGGGGTGTTTACGGCGTGACTTCGAAGCACCTGCCCCGATTCGTCCGCCAGTTGGACACCTATTACCTGGGTCTTGATCGAAAATTCGCGCGCTTTGCTCAGGGTAGCGGAAGTGATCAACGGCATACAATAGGATCCCTGATACACGGGGGGAAGGGCAATTTTTCCTACCTGGCGGAAGTTGATCTTCAATTTGGCAGATTTGGCAGCGGCAACATCCTTGCCTGGAAATATGCCCAAGAGCTCTCTTACTCATTTTCCCACCGCAAATTTCGACCGGTACCAAGTTTCCTTTTTGGAATTTCAAGCGGAGATAAGAATCCGGCTAATCCAAACCTTCAGACTTTCTATCCATTGTTCCCAAAGGGTCTTTATTACGGCTTCATCGACGACAGCGGTTCTCTAAACGCTGTAGTTTTGCACGAAAAACTCGCTTTGCAGATTTCAAAGAACGTTTTGTTAGCCCCAGATAATTTCTTTTTTTGGCGGCAGCGTACGACCGACGGGCTGTACTCTCAACCTGGAGTTCTGTTACGAAGCGGCTTGGCTTCTCAAAAGAAATTCGTCGGAGCCCTGCAGGATATTGCGATTACTTGGACAGTTGATCACCACACGACAGTTCAATTGCTGGGCACGTACTACGAAGCGGGAGCCTTTCTGCGAGAGACTATTCCGCCGGGAAAGAACACGGCCTATATATCTGGAAAAGTGATTTACAGGTTCTGACCTGACAGTTCTTGGAGTGAGGTAACGCGCGTGTGAAGAATTTGTGGTCCACCGTCACGATGCGTGCGTCCGCGGCCGAATATAGGAGTCTGCATCTTCGTGCGCACGAACTTCTCCGTGACGTTCTGCTGTATGACGTGTCGTCTGTGGACCTTCCTGGAGGCGGCAGTGGGCGGACTGTGGCGGACATTCGTACGCTTGAGTCCGCGACGGCTCCGAGCCACATCGCCACTTTCCTCTACGGCCTGCGATATTTTTTGGGACGGGTATTCGGTTGGGATAGCGAACCGATGCGGCCGGAAGACTCATTGCTGGAACGACTGTCAGAACGCGACCGACGTGACTCCGAAATAACGCCAGGTACTGTGGATGGCCACTTTTGGGTCTTGTATCAATTTCCGGGAGAATCACTTCGTGAAACCCGCAACAGGACTGTCCACGGCTTCATCTGCACTGCCCTGGTGAGCCGCCCGAATGGCTACCGTTTGTACTGGGGAGTCTACGTCTGCCGCGTGTCCTGGCTCACGCAACCGTACCTCATCGCGATCGAACCATTTCGTCGCGTTCTGTATCCAGCCATGCTTCGCCGAATTCGTCGCGCATGGATTGTTGCTTACACCGGCATGAGCCGAATCGATAACGCCTGATGGACGATTCCGCTGTTAACGAGCATCCTTCAAACAAGCAGCACGTACGTCCACACTCCACCGATAAGGTCGCACCATGAGCAGGCTGAAACGCCTGCCCGCACACCGAGCCCCTCCGAAACGTCACTCTGCGATCTCGATT
This sequence comes from Candidatus Acidiferrum sp., assembly GCA_036491775.1. Lineage (GTDB taxonomy): Bacteria > Acidobacteriota > Terriglobia > Acidiferrales > UBA7541 > Acidiferrum. The sequence continues at coordinate 4,061 of DASXBH010000373.1, read as the reverse complement.
GGCGGGTCGCTCCTGGATCACGGGCAACCCTGAAGTTATCGAGCCATATTTCTCAGTTTCTTGTTGGCCGACAAACCGGACATTACTGTTACGTACCAATTAGTCGTTGCTTCGCGGGGGTGACACTTCGCCAGCTTCGGATGCCTTCTACGACATTGAAAGGCACGGACAACTGTGGTGTTTCGACCGCTTACTGCATCCCAGAGAAGACTCAATTCAGAGTTGTACTTGTAGAACTACCACTGTCATATCATCCTTCGGAGCGCGCTCCATCCCGAAAGCCGAAACCTCTCGGACAATGCTCTGAACCACGTGCTGTGGTGTTCGGCGAGCGCAAGCGGCAAACAGGTCTTCCAGACGCTGTTGACCCCATAGGTCGCCGTCCTCACCTTCGGTCTCGATGATTCCGTCCGTGCAAGCCACCAGGATGTCATCTGCCTCAAGTTGGAAACTCGCCGATTTGTAGCCGCACTTCTCGAACAAACCAACTGGAGTCCCACCCGGTTCCAAGCGAAAGACCTTACTTCGACCAGATTGACAGCGGATAACGATGGGAGGATTTTGGCCAGCGTTCACGTAAGAGAGCCTCCGAGTCGGTGGATCATACTCGGCGTAGAACAGGGAAGCATAGAAATGAATCGGCGAAGATTCATGAAGAAGCTGGTTCACTCGATTCATAGCGATGGCCGGATCGGAATGCGATTGCTGAGCCTGCGCGCGAACCGAGGCCTGCAGGTTGGCCATCACGAGTGCCGCCCCGATTCCCTTTCCCGAGACATCGCCGACCGCAATTGCCCATTGCCCGCTCGACACGCGGAAAAAATCATAATAATCGCCGCTTACGCTATGGGCGGGTTTGTAGAACGTTTCGCATTCCAGACCAGGTATCGACGGTCGGTTTTGCGGGATGAAAGCCTTCTGGACTTCTTTGGCCATTCTTAAGTCCATCCGCAAAAATCCCGAATCCATTTCTGTTTCAGTGTCGGACGAAATCTTCACGCCATTCCTCCAAAAGTTGCACTTCGCATTACCCCGTTAACGAGGAATTAGGAAACTTGGTTTGGACACACTATTCCGGCTGCCGTCCAAGAAATTCATGTTCGTCTCCTCTTGTATTTATTCGAGAAAGGTGAAAGCACTCATTCAAGAAGTTACGCGGATGATTGCACCCGTAGAAAATTGCTGCGGAAGAATGGGCTCAGCCTCACCTCGAAACGTGCTGGCAACCGCGTTTGTTTCGCGCGCGGTTGAACGATGGGACCAGATATCATTGTTGATTTCGTAATAATCGGGGTTGATCTCGGCCTGGCCCCGACACAGATCCGGCTTGATCGCTAGCAGCATCCCAAGACATCCGAGTATGAGCCCGATCTTTAATCTGGTGGTGTTTCCAAAATCCATAATTCTCCTTCTGTCTGCTTTCACACGTTGGTCGAGGAAACACATTTCCCCTTGTGCTCGGGTTACACTAGGAAACCTAGGAATTTTAGGTGTGAAGGACTGGTGACGTTTTCATTCCGTTTTTGTGACGGATATCTATTCCGCTGAAAACATTCTTCTTAAGGAAGAACTGGCCGAGTTTGCGGCGACTGTGGTGTCTCAAATGAAGTCTTTTGGTTCCTTCCGGCTTGATACAGCCAATCATTGCCTTTGGCGGGATGCCGACCGCGTTTCGATCACTCCAAAAGCCTATGACGTCCTGTGCCACCTCGTGGAAAATTCGGGTCGCCTGGTGACGCCAGACGAAATGCTGGAGGCTATCTGGGCGGACACCTACGTAAACCCGGAGGTTCTCAGGAAATACATCCTAGAGATTCGAAAGGCCCTTGGCGATAAACGCGATGATCCCCAGTTCGTTGAGACCGTTCCCAAACGAGGGTATCGATTCATTGCCCCCGTTTGCGCTAACAGCGAGCCGGCTACGTCGGATGCGGCCGAGGCGATTACGAGTTCGACGACAGAAGTTACAGTGCCACAGTCCGAAAAGGTCGTGGCCCTAAGCGGTCCAGCGCGAACTCGCACGTTAACCTGGCAGTGGGCGGCCGCAATCGTACTGGTAATCTTCGTCGGCGCCCTGGCGTTTGTCTGGCTCAGCTCTCCGCCGCTCCCGCCCAAAGTGACGGCCACCACGCAACTCACTCGGGATGGCGTTCGCAAGATCGGGGTGCTGACCGATGACGGCTCCCGACTATACACGACCGAGGCGGGCAACGCAGACCGGATCGTTCAGGCTTCGACTAATGGCGGCGAGACTTCGCACATTCCCACTCCATTTGCCAACCCGATCGTTAACGCGATCTCGCCCGATCACAGCCAGCTCTTGGTCCTGGATAGCGTGGGCACCGAGGCCGAGTCGAAGTTCTGGAGTATACCCCTGCCTTCCGGAGCTCCTCGCCGTCTCGGCCGTCTTGCCGGCCACAGCGGCACATGGTCACCCGACGGTCGCTACGTCGTGTTCTGCACTGGATCAGACATATATCAGGCTAACGCCGATGGCACCGATCCGCACAAGCTGGCCACCGTTTCGGGCGAACCCAACGGACTACACTTTTCCCCGGATGGCGCTCGCATCCGCTTCACCATTGCAAGGCCGGAAAGCGCCTCGTCTGCACTCTGGGAGATTCGTTCCGACGGCAGCGATCTTCATCCTCTGTTTCCGGGATGGCACAGTCCGCCCGTCGAATGCTGCGGTGTATGGACGCCGGATGGCCGCTACTATCTTTTCGTGAGCGGCATTCCCGGAGGCGACGTTTGGGCCTTACGCGAACCGACAGGACTTTTTCGCAGGCGTTCTTCCATACCCTTTCAACTGACCACCGGTCCGTTATCCTTGAGCTCGTTGACGCCCAGTACAGACGGGAGGAAACTGTTTGTGCACGGATCGCAGGGTCGCGGCGAACTTGTCCGCTACGATGCCAAGTCTCATCAGTTTGTGCCCTTTCTTTCCGGGATTTCAGCCGGAGAACTGGACTTCTCTCAGGATGGCAAGTGGGTCACTTACGTTTCCTACCCCGAAAACACTCTCTGGCGTAGCCGCACGGACGGCAGCGAGCGTTTGCAGCTAACCTACCCGCCAGTTACTGCCGGTCTGCCTCGCTGGTCTCCCGACGGGACGCAGATCGCGTATGTTGACACCCAGCTGGGCCGGCCTTGGAAGGCCTTTCTGATCTCCGCTCAAGGTGGTTCACCCAAGGAAGTCCTCCCAGAAAACCACACTCAGGTAGATCCGAGTTGGTCTCCCGACGGCAAGAAGCTCGCCTTGGGTCGAACCCTGGCAACAGGAGAGACGGAACCACTGCTTATCCAGATTGTCGACCTGGCTACTCGGCAGGCCTCGACCATCCCCGGGTCGGAAACCCTGTACAGTCCGCGCTGGTCGCCCGATGGGCAATATCTGGCCGCGCTTAGCCAGGACTCTACAAAACTCTTCTTGTTCAACTTCAAGACCCAGAAATGGTCGGACTGGATCACGGAACCGGGAATCGGATTTCCCAACTGGTCACCGGACGGGCACTACCTTTACTACGACATTGCGTTCAGCGACCATCCCACCTTTCAGCGCATCCAGGTCGGCGAAACTCGCCCGGAAGTTCTGGCCGATTTGAAGGCCTTGACCAGATTCGCGAGTCGTGCCGCTGGTCCCTGGAGCAGTATTGCCCCCGACGGCTCTGCTCTCTTCGTCCGTGACTTGAGTACCGACGAAATTTACGCTCTCGATCTGGAACTGCCGTAGTTTGACGTTGGCTCACAACAGATTACACTCGCACACGAGACTCAACCGCACCCAGTGCTGAAGGGTAGTCGTGATGTAAAAAAACCCGGAAATCTCGCTTTCCAGAAGTCCGCTCCTGGGAAGTTTGGCCGATTTACGAGTTTGCTCCCGAGTAACGGGCAATTCGGAAACTGAAAGTCCTTTCCCGGTTTCCGAATTGCCGACCTCCACGAACTACGGTGTGTTGTACTAGAAATTTGCTTCTTCCCGGTGTGAGTTACGACTCGAAATCGGTGGACAGGCTGAGTTCTTTCCACGTTCTCGCTTCCTCCATTCGTGCAAGGTCGTT
>DASXBH010000372.1:0-3927 GCA_036491775.1 Candidatus Acidiferrum sp. | reverse complement strand
CGGAGCCGCGCCTGTGGAGACGTGGCCGATGGTGGTGAAAGAAATTACGGTGGTGGGTTCACGCTGCGGGCCATTTGCCAAGGCGATCGCACTGTTGCGGACCGGCAAAGTAGACCCCACGCCGCTGATTTCGCGGGTGTATCCGTTGAAGGACGCCGGCGAGGCAATTCAATACGCGCAGGAACGCGGTGTTATGAAGGTGCTGCTGAAGGGCGCATAGAGTTTCGGAGGTTTTGGGTGGCTCGCTTCGATGGGTGCCGCGATCGCTCCGGTGCGAATCGGCTGAGAGGCGCCGATTCTCCGGTCGGGATGATTGACATTTAATCAGAGGCGGTTGATGCAGGAGGCAACGCAGGCGGCGCCGAAGCCGTTGTCGATGTTGACTACGGTGACGTTGGAGGCGCAGGAGTTCAGCATGCCGAGCAGCGCGGCAACTCCTCCGAAGCTGGCACCATACCCGATGCTGGTGGGCACGGCGATTACCGGAACGCCGACGAGGCCGCCCACTACGCTGGGTAGCGCACCTTCCATGCCAGCGATGCAGATGACCACACGCGCGCTGGTAAGCATTTTGTGGCGATCGAGCAGGCGATGAATGCCAGCGACGCCGACATCATAAAGATGTTCGACGGTGTTGCCCATCATGCGCGCGGTAAGTAGCGCCTCTTCGGCGACCGGAATGTCGCTGGTGCCGGCGGAAACGATGAGAATGGTTCCCTTCCCGGTGATGTCGGTGTTGCGCTCGAGGGTGATCACGCCAGAGAGTTGGTGAAACGTCGCGGCGCGGCTGATGCGTTTCACAGCAGCAAATATTTTGGCGTCGGCGCGCGTAACCAGCACATTGTGACGCGAGTCTTTGCGCTTAGTCATGGTGTGGACAATTTCCGCGACCTGCGCGGGCGTCTTGCCTTTACCGAAAATCACCTCGGCGAAGCCCTGGCGCAGCGAACGATGGTGGTCGACCTTGGCGAAATCGATGTCTTCGAATGGTAAGTGCTTGAGGCGCTCCAGGGCTGCGGACGCGCTGAGTTTTTTGAGTTCAACGTCCTGCAAAATTTTCAGAATATCTTCGCTTTTCATTTGTTTTGACCGCAGAGAATTCTAGCATTGCACGTGGCGCGGGCCTAAGCTTGACTTGCCGGGAGGCCGCTGCCAGACTCGATTTATCCGCGCAAAACCATGTCTTCCACTAAAGGACAAATCATCACCGTAGGTGTGACCGGAGCCAGCGGCGCGATTTATGCGCAGAAAGCGTTGGCGTTGCTGGAAGACGACCCGCGCGTAGAACTTGTGCACCTGGTGGTGACGGAGGCAGGCCAGCGGCTGTTTGCCGAAGAGTTGGAGATTTCTTCTGGCGATTTGAAGCTGTTGCCGAGCCGCATACTCGGCCGCGCGCCGCGCAAGATCGAGACAATTTCGAACAAGGATGTAGGCGCATCGATTGCCTCGGGAAGTTATGACGTCGATGCGATGATGGTAATTCCCTGCACGATGGGTGCGCTGGCGGCCATTGCGAATGGCACCAGCGACGATCTGGTGGCGCGGTCGGCGGACGTGATCTTAAAGGAAGGCCGAAAATTAGTTTTGTGCGTACGCGACACACCATTCAATCGCATTCATCTCGAAAATATGTTGCGCGCGCAGCAGGCTGGAGCGGTGATCATGCCGGCGGTGCCCGCGTTTTACCACAAGCCAAAAACGATTGACGACATCGTGACGCAGTATGTCTGCCGGGTGCTGGCGCAGGCGGGATTGTCGCAAGACAAGATGTATCGCTGGATGGGCACGAACGCCGCGAAAAAGGCGGAGGCATAGCGATGGCCGGCCGCGTGCGCACCGTTTTGGAGATGATCAAGTTCGAGCACTCGGTGTTTGCGTTGCCATTTGCATTGACGGGGGCGCTGCTGGCGGCGCGGTTGACGGTGCATGGCTGGCCAACGCTTTGGCAAGTTTTCTGGATTGTAGTGGCAATGGTGGCGGCGCGTTCCGCGGCCATGACCCTGAATCGCATTGCGGATATTCGCTACGACAAAGAGAATCCACGAACCAAGATGCGAGCACTGGCGACAGGCGCGCTGTCGGTGTCCTTCGCCTGGATTTTCACGTTTGTAGCGGTGGCGATATTTTTCCTGGCGGCGTGGCGTTTGAATTCGCTGGCGTTGAAACTGGCGCCCGTTGCGCTGGCAATTTTATTTTTCTATTCGTTCACGAAGCGGTTCACCAACTGGTCGCACGTATTTCTGGGATTTGCGCTGGGAATTTCTCCAGCGGCGGCGTGGATCGCGATTACCGGAAGTCTCGACTGGCGCATGCTGATCCTGTGTGGCGCGGTGACGCTGTGGGTCGGCGGCTTCGACGTGCTGTATGCGTGCCAGGACGTGGAATTCGATAAGGAAGCCGGGCTGTACTCCGTGCCGAAACAATTTGGAATCGCGACTGCCCTGTGGATTGCGCGGGCGATGCATGTCGGCGTAGTGGTATTGCTGGGGTGGCTCGCGGCGAGTTTTGGTCTCCCTTGGCCGGCGTGGGCCGGAATCGTGGTGGTCGCGGCGCTGCTGGGGTATGAGCATTCGCTGGTGAAGGCCAACGATTTAAGCAAGCTGAACGCTGCCTTTTTCACGGTGAACGGCTATATTAGTATGTTGTTCCTGCTGTTCTGGGGAGCGGCCGCGGCGTTGTGGCGCGTTTGAACGATTCGCAAGATTCGAAATGCGAATTGTATGTAGCGGCGCGAAGCGAAACGCTATCCTAATAACAAGAAGAGAATCCAGTGGCCGAACTAACCATTACCGATGCGAATCTGAAGCCGATCGCCGACAAAGTGCTGATCGGCGAACGCCTGTCGTTTGAAGATGGCGTGACATTGTATCGCTCGCCGGACCTGCTGGCCGTGGGCTGGCTGGCGAATTCCGTGCGCGAAAAGCGCCACGGCAACGTGACCTACTACAACGTGAATCGGCACATCAATCCCACGAACATCTGCGTGGCGCATTGCAAGTTGTGCGCGTTTGGCCGCGATCCCAATTCGCCGGGCGCGTATACGTTTGCACTGGATGAGATTTACGAACGGGCGGCACAAGGCGTGCGCGAAGGTGCAACAGAATTCCACATCGTTGGCGGCCTGCATCCCGATTTGCCGTTTGATTATTTTCTGGAAATGATTCGCGGACTGAAGCAGCGGCATCCGCATGTGCACCTGAAGGCGTTCACCATGGTGGAAGTGCACTATTTCGCGCGCATCGCGAAAATCACCGTGGAGGAAACGCTGCAGAAGATGAAGGATGCCGGCGTGGATTCCTGCCCAGGGGGCGGTGCAGAGATTTTTCATCCGCGCGTGCGGCGGATTATCTGCGACCACAAAGTTAGCGGTCATATGTGGCTGAGTATGGCTAAAAAGGCGCATCGCATCGGGCTGCGCTCGAACGCTACGATGCTATACGGCCACGTCGAAACGACGGAAGAACGTGTCGATCACTTGGTGAAATTGCGCGAAGCGCAGGACGAAACGCATGGTTTCGTGGCGTTCATTCCGCTGGCTTTTCACCCCGAAAACACCGCGCTTTCGCACATTCCGAAGCCAAGCGGCTACGACGACTTGCGCAACATTGCGGTCTCGCGATTGATGTTGGACAACTTCGATCACATTAAGGCGTATTGGATCATGCTGACGCCGAGCATCGCGCAGATCGCTTTGCGGTTCGGTGCCAATGATATGGACGGAACTGTGGTGGAAGAAAAGATCTATCACGACGCCGGGGCCCGTACGGCGGAATTTACACCACGCGCTGAACTGGAGCGCCTGATTCGCGAAGCGGGCCGCGTGCCGGTGGAGCGCGACACGCTGTACAACAAGATCGACCGTTCGAAGCTGCCGCCGATTCAGCCAGCCACGCCGCCAGGCTTAGTGTCGCTGTCTTTAAACGTCTA
>DASXBH010000371.1:0-3876 GCA_036491775.1 Candidatus Acidiferrum sp. | reverse complement strand
ACGCGCTCGAAGACGCGCTCAAGCATCACGACGTAGCGTGCATTCTGGCCGAACCGGCAATGACCAACGTCGGCATCATCCTGCCGGATGAAGGATATTGGAAACAGGCGCGCGAATTGGCGCGACGACACGGCGCGTTGTTGATTGCTGACGAAACGCACACGATCTGTGCCGGACCGGGTGGCTGCACCGCGGAGTGGGATTTGCAGCCGGACATGCTGGTATTCGGCAAAGCGATTGGCAGTGGGATCCCCGGAGCGACATATGGATGTTCGGAAGAAGTAGCGCATCGCATTTCGGCGCGAATCCATCTCGAAGATTGCGACGTCGGGGGAATTGGCGGCACCCTGGCGGGCAATGCACTGTCTCTTGCGGCGATGCGCGCAACCCTGGAGAATTTGCTGACGCGCGAGAATTTCGACAGAATGATCGGTCTGGCGGCGAGATTTAATGAAGGCGTGCGCATGGAGATCAAAAAGCATGAACTCCCATGGAATGTGCAGCGGCTGGGCTGTCGGGCGGAATACACGTTTTGCGAACGAGCGCCGCGGAACGGCAGGGAATCGGCGGCTGGGGCGGATTTCGAGTTGGAGCGGTTTCTGCACCTGTACGCGCTGAATCGCGGAATTCTGCTGACACCTTTCCACAACATGGCGCTGATGTGCCCGGAGACGTCGGCCGCGGATGTGGACCGGCACACGCAAATCTTCGCGGAGGCGGCTGGGGAATTGGTTTCGGCGTAGAGGACTGCAAAGCGGCAAATCCCAAAATAGAATGACAAAGGAGTGACTATGCCCGTACTGGGGTACGTCACGGAAGTGTCTAAAAACATGGGAGATATTGGTGCATTGACGGGCGGCAGCCGATTCTCGTAGTAACCAGAAACGAAATAGTAAAAGTAAAGTGAACTTTAAAGGGTTAGGCGCAGAGGACGCAAAAGTCGGAGGGATACGAAGTGATTTGCAAATTGTCGCGTGAGGAGATCGGATCGGCGTTGGTGGGGATTCTATTGTCACCAAAGGGTGGACTGGGTAATCCAATCGGGGATGACGAGGGAGTACTTTAATGCAGATTGGAATTGATAGTTTCGCGGCATCTATTTCGGATCCGGTGACCGGCGTGAAGCTGAGTGCCGTCGACCGGATGCAACACTTGCTGGATGAGATTGAGCTCGCCGACCAAGTGGGTCTGGACGTCTTCGGAATTGGCGAACACCACCGCGAAGAGTTTCTGGATTCGGCTCCTGTTGTGATTCTGGCGGCGGCCGCGAGGCGAACAAAGAATATCCGGCTGACCAGCGCGGTAACGGTGTTGAGCGCCGCCGACCCGGTGCGGGTCTTTCAGGAATTTGCAACGCTGGACCTGATTTCACAGGGTCGCGCGGAGATTGTGGCGGGGCGAGGATCGTTCATCGAGTCTTACCCGTTGTTCGGCCTGCGGCTGGAAGATTACGATTCGCTGTTCGCGGAGAAGCTGGACCTGTTGCTGAAAATCCGCGAAGAGACCCACGTCCGGTGGTCGGGGCAACATCGTCCGGCATTGACCGGCCAGGCGATTTATCCGCGGCCACTGCAGAATCCGTTGCCGGTGTGGATTGGAGTAGGCGGAACGCCGACGTCGTTTGTGCGGGCAGGGATGCTGGGGCTGCCGTTGATGGTTGCGATCATCGGCGGCAAGCCGGAAGCGTTTCGGCAGCTGATTGATCTTTACTGGGAGGCGGGCCGGCGCGCCGGCCACGCCAAAGAACGGCTGACCGTTGGACTACACATGATCGGGTTTCTGGGAGATACCAACGCGCAGGCGGCCGACGATTTCTTTCCTGGATACGCGCATACGTTCACGGAGATTGGCAAGGAGCGCGGCTGGCCGCCCACGACGCGAGGGCAGTTTGATGCGCTGCGCGGGCCCAAGGGGGCGCTGTTGGTCGGGGACGCGAAAACGGTTGGTGGAAAAATTCTATACGTGAACGAAGTACTGGGAGGAATTTCGCGGATTACGTTTCAGATGGGCGTATCAACATTGCCGCATCCAAGGATGTTGCGGGCCATTGAAATTTTGGGCCGTGAGGTTGCGCCGATGGTGAGGAAGGAACTTGCGGCAGTAGCCGGGTAGCTGGCGAAGAAGCTTGAGGCAGAGACGCAAGGATCGTGGAGAAAGCGTAAGGGCGACGGAAGTGGGCGGAAGGTTTATTTGGAGCAGGATGTGGGAAGAGTCAGGACTTGGCTTGGCTGCAGCAGGTTGACGTTTTGCAGTTGCGGATTGGCTCCGGCGATGCACGTCCATGCAGAGCCTTTACCTAGATAGTAGGCGGCAAGCTTCCAGAGTGAGTCGCCCGTTTGCACGGTGATGGTATTTGGGGGCTGCACGCGGGGATGGAGTTCGGTATTGGGGACGACCAGCACTGCGCCGGGCTGAAGAAGATTGGGATCTACAATCGCGGGATTGCTGGCGAGAAATTCGGTCCAACGAGATCCTTTGCCGAAACGGCGGCGAGCCAACTTCCACAAGGAATCGCCAAATTGCACGAGGAGAGTTTCGGTTTTTTTGCTGTTGCTTTTGCTTAAGAGAGGAGCAACCGGCGTTGCGCTTGGCGCAAAGGAAGAAGGAACGGCACCCGTTGCGGAGGATGGTAACAAGTTTGGGGTGGGCGCTGGCGAGATGTTCGAGCTTGGCAAAACTGGCGCGACGATTTCGGTATGAGCTACGAGTGCTGGTGGCACTGGCATTGCGTCTGGAGCGAGTGGTGTGGGCATCAACTTTCCCAGCGCGGGTTCAAGGAGCGCTGGTTCCGCCGCAACAACGCGATGTGACTTCGGGAGAAATGGCGCAAACGCGGCAGTACGCACTATCGGGGGCGCTGCCGCAACTGGCGGCTGGGCTTCAGAATGCGCGAGGGGAGCAGCGGGCGGTGCCACTTCGATTGCGGGAACGACGTTGTGGTCGTTAGAGACTTTTAGCTTCGGCGCATTTGCAGATGACAGATGCGATTTCGGCAGCGCGGGAGCAACATTCGAAGTGTGTGCAATGGCCTTCGCTGGTGCTGACTCTACGACCGGGTTCATTGCCGGAATCGCGAGATGTCCGTGCGACGCGAGAGAAGGTGGAACCGCGTTTTGTGCGCCACGTACTTGCAATCTGGGGGCGGGCGCAGACGCTAAGCGTGATTTTGGCAGTATCGGCCCGGTGATATCAGTGTGTGGCACAGCTTGCGGAGCCATCGGCTTGGCCTGCGAGCTGAAAGACGGAGCAGAGCTAGGGCTCACAGGGTGAACCAGATTCGGCGCTGACGCGGGTCCGGTGTGCGACTTCGGCATCGTCGGAGCGTTGGTGGAAAGCCGCGGGGCGATGAGTGGCCGTTGCGGAGCTCGCCGCTCAGCGGGTTGAACAGGCGCGGGGGCCCCGGCAGGCGATACGCCCAAACTCGGCGCCACTCCTGGAGTACCAACGCGAGTTGCGGGCGCATTCGGTGCAACATTGGCTAATGGCAGAGATGGCTTCGAAGGCCCTGGCAGATTCGACGAAAGATCGGGACGGGCGTTGCGCAATGACGGAGAAGCCATCGGCGGCGAAAAGGGATCGCGCTTAGATGATGGTGCGACGTGTACGACTGGCTTGGAATTCTGGAACGGCACCAGTTTTGGAGGCGCGAGAGGCGCACTCGGCTCTACCGGAGCGGCGAGCGCAGGGCGCGTCAAATCCATCGGAAACAGGGATGGAGAGAGCGACTTGGCAGCATCTTCCGCTTCGCGCGCAGCCTTTTCGCGGCGATAGCGACGAGCGACTTCTCCCAAACTGTCGGGAGCGGGGCTGTTCTCGGCATCGAAGGAAGGCATTGCCGGTTGATTGACGGGATTCGCCGGATCGTCTTTGCGGGCA
>DASXBH010000370.1:0-8534 GCA_036491775.1 Candidatus Acidiferrum sp. | reverse complement strand
AAACAATCCCGGGAAAAGGTGCGTGATGAATTTTCCCGGTAACTTGCCATTTCCTCGCGTGGCTGCGTTCTTCGATCTCGACGGTACGCTGATCGCTGAACCGTCGTTAGAGCGTCGCTTGTACGCCGTGCTTCGCAGCAGTCGCGAGATTCCCATTACGAATTACGTGCGATGGGCCACGCACGCTTTGCGCCTTCTTCCGCGTGGGCTTGCTGCGGTTCAGCATGGCAACAAGCGCTATCTCTGCGGAGTCCGGTGCGACCGCGCGCTCTGGCACATGGAGTCTTTCCCGATTTTCGAGGAAGCGATCGCGCGTCTGGCCTGGCACAGCCGTCAGGGGCACGAACTCGTTCTCATTACCGGCACGCTGGAGCCGCTGGCCCACATGGCCGCAACGGCGTTGGAATGTGAACTGGAAGCTCGGGGCATCGAGGCGCGAATCCAGGTCTGCGCCTCGCGCCTCGAAGAAGATCGCGGCCGCTGGACGGGGCGCCTGCTGGGCGACGCGATGTTTGGCGAAGCGAAACGTAGTGCCATGCAGCAATACGCGAAACGGAGGGGACTCGATCTTTGCGATTGTCATGCCTATGGCAACTCGCCGCTGGATGCGTTCATGCTCGCGGCGGCCGGGCACGCTCACGCGGTAAACCCCAACAAGCAACTCGCCACCCTGGCCAATCTTTACGACTGGACCATCTGGCACTGGCATCACGAAAAAAATCTTTCTTCAACCGCAGGGCCGGTTCAGGAATCACAAATCCAGCAGGTAGAGGGCCAAGTATGAATATGCGCAAGCCAGAAAACGCCGAGCAAGCTTTGGCACCGCCGTTTTGGGATGATGTTTCACACGCCGTGGACTCCCAAATCACACCGTCTCCTGTAGACAACGCCGGCGGTGGACGCTGGAGCACGGTCGAGCGAGAGCTGGGCACTGCTTGGGAAGCATGCGGGGCGTACGAGTGGTGGGCCTTTGGCTATTTGGGCGTGTCGAGTTTTCTGGTCGTTCTCTTTGCGCAGAACTTGCAGCACCCCTGGCGCCTGCTCTTGTCGAACCTGTTTGTGGTGGCGGTGATTCTCGTTCTCTGCCGCATTCAAGCGCACTACGCCGGCGCGATTGTGCCCCACCAACTTTGCTTCACCGCGCGGTGGTGGCATTTCTGGCGACACTGGTATCCGCATCTTTTCTTTTTGTACTGCTTCGAGCAGTTGGCTTTTTTGATGAAGCTGGTCAACCCGCATTGGCAAGATGCCAAGCTGATTGCGTTCGATTATTGGCTGACCGGCGTAAACCCATCGATTTGGCTGGAGCAATTCGCCACTCCAACGCGGAACGAGTTCATTCAGCTCGCTTATCTCACCTATTTCGTTTACTTGGTGGTCCTCGGCGGCATCCTTTACTACCGGCGGGAATGGCGCGCGTACTGGTCGGTGATGACCTATTCGATGGTGGGATATTCTATCGGTTACTTAATCGCGATTTCTTTCCCGATTCAAAGCCCGTGGTTCGCGCTGGCTGGAAGCTGGCATGCGCCTCTCTCCGGCGGCCCTTTTACTGCGACGATAAATTTGATCGAACATTTTGGCCGGGTGCGCGGCGCTGCTTTTCCTTCCGAACATGTTGCGGGTTCCGTGGCGGTGCTGTGGGGCGCGTGGAAATTTCGCCGCTGGTTACTTTGGGTGATGCTGCCGCTGGTGGCGCTGATGTGCTTCTCGACGATTTGGGGACGTTACCACTACATCGCCGATATTTTCGGCGGGATCGTTACTGGCTCGCTCGGTTTTCTAATTGGGAGCCGGTTGATGCAGCGGAGAGGCTCAGCGCCTGCCATTTCCGAGTACGCGGCCATTTAGCGGGACCTCTGACGCTTAATCGAATTTTGGACGCCGATTATCTCGCGTTTGTGCTCGTTCAAAGTCTGCAGCCAATTTCAGCAGTAGCGCTTCCTTGTGTACGCCGCCGATGAACTGTAAGCCGACAGGCAATCCCTCTTTTGTAGATCCACACGGCACTGAAATCGCCGGAACGCCCGCTAAGTTTGCTGGCCGATTCAAACGCAGCAGCAGCGCGCGTGTCAGATGATCCTTACCATCGATGGTAACGGACTCTTCGCCGATGCGAGTTGCGGTAATCGGCGTTGTCGGCGCCACTAGTGCGTCAATTTGATTACTCGCCAGCATTTCATGAAATTTGGCGATGAATTTCTCGCGCAATTCCAATGCGCGCAAGTAAGTGACCGCGCTGACCTTCGTCCCCATTTCCAAGCGCACCCGCACGTCTTCGCCATATTCCTCGGCACGCTGTGGATACCATCCGGCGTCTTCGTGGTACAGCGCTGCCTCCGCCCAGGCGATCTGGTTCCCGGCATCTTCGGTTTCCTGCAACAGCGGAACAGGTACCTGCTTGAACTTGGCACCGCCTTTTTTCAGTACTTCGATAGAACGTTCAAAAGCCGTCCGTACTTCCGGGCTCATCACATCCAAGAAAAAGTCCTTTGGAATTCCCAACCACGCCGCGTGTTTCCGCCCGGCAGCCTTTCGCGCTGGTCGAAAAGTTCGCTCGCCTTTGCCGTGCCTGGCTACCACATCCAGCAGCAGCGCAGCGTCATCCACAGTGCGAGCCAATGGGCCGACGAAATCAAGTGTGGTAGATAGCGGAATTACGCGATCGGCGCTGACCCGTCCGAGGCTTGGCTTCACTCCCACCACGCCGCAGAGTGAAGCTGGAATGCGAATCGAGCCGCCGGTATCGGTGCCGATGCTTCCAAAACATAGTCCGGCTGCGAGCGCCGCAGCCGAACCGCCGCTGGAGCCGCCCGCAATCCGCGTTAAATCCCAGGGATTCTTCACCGGACCGTAGTGCGGATTGTCGCTGGTCGTGCCGTAGGCAAACTCGTGCATATTGGTTTTGCCCAAAATCACCGCGCCGGCATTTTTCAAGGTCGCAACCACCGGTGCATCGACAGTTGGAACGAAATCTCGCAGAATCCGCGAGCCTCCCGTGGTGCAAACATTCTTGGTGTAAATGTTGTCCTTTAGCGAAATCGGAATTCCGTGCAATGCACCTAGGTCCGCCCGCACCCGCTTGCCCTTCGCGGTAGTCAGTGCTTTTTCGGCAGCTTTGGCATGTCGCAACGCCATCTCGCTGCAAACTGCCAAGTACGCATTCAGTTTTGGATTGAGTCGTGAAATTCGCTGCAGCAGAAACTGCGTTAGTTCTACCGGCGAAAGTTTACTCGCCCGAAACAGCTTTCCAATTTCAGGAATAGTCGCATACGCGAGCTGCTCGTCCGATGGGAAGGTCATTAGAAAATCCGTTCCTGCCGCCGCAAATTTCCAAATCGCCCCAGGTTCGCGATGATAAACGCGACCCGAAACTGATTCTCCGTCCGCACCACCCCTAATTCCACACGGCGATATTCCACCGCCAAACCGCAGCAGCCGCCGTTATAGGTCACGCGCACAAATTGGTTTTGCTGCGTGGAATTCAGAATGTCGTAACTTACTCCTCCCGCGACATTGAAGCCCTTGCGGGTCGCATCCCCATAACCCAGCAAAGCGCGAATCTGGTGCGAAGGCGGCTGCACGACCGGATTGCCCTGCAGCAGGAAATCCGCGACGGTCAAAAAAAACTCGCTGTACGGTTTGACCTTCAGCAGTGTACCGATGGTGGTGAGCTTGCCCAATTGCGGATCGTATTCCACGATGGATTCCGCATCGTACCGTCCGCCGGGCGTCAGTATTAAATCGCTCACCAAGGGCGACCAGTTGCGCGGCGTCGCGGCAAACGCAAATGGCGTGATGGAGTCCAAGGCCTGAAACACGTTGCGTTGCCCGGGCACTAGCGCGCCGCCAAACGTTGGATCGAAATAATGCTTCTGCACCAAGGTCCACGCCAGGAAGTCCACGGGTTGCTCCGATCCCTGCTTCACGTAGAGATGCTGCGTGACGCCATATTCCACTTCGTTGGTGTCGGTCAGCGTCGCATTACTGTCATAGCGAATGAAGTCCGCGAAATTATTTACGCCGGTAACGTAGCGATACGTCACGGTCGGCTCGATGGTGTGTTTATAGCGGTGCCGGCTGATCGGGCGGTCGAAATAGCGCTCCAGCGTGGGCGGGCGTAGCTCCACTGCGAATTCTCCGGTGTTCCGCAGGATGGAATTGCCCACCACGTTTCCGCTGCTGTCCAGCGAGTTGCCATAGTATGTCGAGCGGAACACGGCCGTGGTCGTTACGCCGAGCCAATTTCCAAAATGAATGGGCAGCGTTACCTTGGGCGCAAGCTCGGTTCGCGGCACAAAATTGGGCGTGTTGATGAACGCGTCGTTGCGATGCAGCGCGTCTACAAACGTGTCGAACGATAGGTACACCGGCAGCTCTTTAAACGGCGCCTGCTCGACCGAACTGAAACGTGCCTCGGGCGCATCGCGCAACAGCACGCTGTTGGGTGGATTCAGTTCCAGGTAGCTGCGATCGTTCAAGCTGGCGACGTTGAAGCTGAATCCTCGAAAATTGTTAGTTAGAAATATGGCGCTGCGCACTTCGGAATTGATCGCGTCACCGTAGGTATCCGCGAAGGCCAGGCGGAATGTCAGGGACGAAAGTTCGTTTACGTCGGCCACAAATCGCCAGCCATCCTTCCACAGCGAAGTAACTTCCACTTGTTGTTGGTGGCCGCCCTGTTTCTGCAAAACGCCGTTGGTGACAATGCCGCGATCGATCACCCCGAAATAATCGTATTTGAT
Source organism: Candidatus Acidiferrum sp. (assembly GCA_036491775.1). Taxonomy (GTDB): domain Bacteria; phylum Acidobacteriota; class Terriglobia; order Acidiferrales; family UBA7541; genus Acidiferrum. The sequence continues at coordinate 3,789 of DASXBH010000370.1, read as the reverse complement.
CGAGGTGTTTTCGTAGGGCCGCGCGCGAAATTGTGCCCGCTCTGCACTTCCGCGAAGGCTGAGATATTCGAAGCCCAGCGTGGTATCGAACCACGGCTTCGGCGCCCAATAGAACGCATCGCCCAGTACAAATCCCTTGGTGGAGCTTTGCCCGATCGCCGGAATCAAAAATCCAGTTTGCCGAATGTGGTCGCCGGCCGGCGCGGTTGCGTATGGCATCCAGATTAACGGCACACGGTACAGGCGAAAATTTGCGTGCACCATGGCTACGCTTTTCTGCAGCGTGATTTTGGCCTCCGGCGTGTAGAACTGCCAGGTGGGCTTGCGTGGATCACAAATCGTGAACCAGGCATGCCTTATTTCGTATTCATCGGGGGAGAGCCGTTCCACCTCCTTGGCTTCGAAGTACAGCGGATTTTCTGTGACCAGCAGCAGCGGATTCGCCCGCCGCTCCAGTTTCACCATGCCGTGCACGTTGCGGAATGTGCCGTGCCCGGTGCTGACGTTCAGTTGGCCTTCATCTCCCTCGATGTGTTGGTTCTCAAAATCAAACTTCACGTGGCCGCGCGCCACTGCTTCGTACGTGACGCTGTTGTACTCCACGTGATCGGCCTGCAATTGCATTGCGCCATAGGTGATGTCGACATCTTTGTCGGCGATATACACATCGCCTTCTTTGCGCTGCGCACCACTGGCATAGATTTCTGCGATTCCGCCGGAAGGTGCCTGGGCGTGAATCTGTTGCGCGTGGCTCGCTTGTTGCAGAAGGAAGGCCGCGAGCGCGATAAGAAGCAGCCGGGAAGCACCTCGGCGGACGGCGATGTGAAAAGTAAGCTTCACGCTGCGTTTTCGCTCATGAATGATGAAGAGTTAGCCTAGCACGCGCTCTGCTGGAATTGTAGCCAGCCGCCACTTCTCGCAGGCTCGAAACAATAGATGCAACATGTCGCTTAGAAGCGGTATGATGCGCAGCTTCCCGGAGGATACGTTGACATCACCAAAGCTGCGCCGTTTCGCTGTGCTCGCTGCATTTTTGCTTGGCTCCCTGAGTTTACCTTTAGCTGTGGTGGCTTCTCCAGACACGCCCGGCGCCCCTGCCTCCTCGTCGTCGTCGGACAGATTCAAGGGGCTGACATTTCGCGAACTCGGCCCCGCGGTGATGGGGGGGCGCATCGACGATTTTGCGGTTGTCGAATCGAATCCCAGCATCGTGTTTGTGGGCGTTGCTTCCGGCGGAGTCTGGAAGAGCACCAACAACGGCACCACGTGGGAGCCGGTCTTCGATAAGGAAGCTGTCTCGACGATCGGCGACATTGCCATTGCGCCTTCCGATCCTTCGATCGTGTGGGTAGGCAGCGGCGAGCCCAACAACCGGCAGAGCTCCTCGTGGGGCGACGGCATCTATAAGTCGCAAGACGGCGGCAAGACGTGGCAGAAGATGGGACTAGCGGCCACGCATCATATCGGGCGGATCGTGATCAATCCGCGAAATTCGGATGTGGTTTACGTTGCGGCACTCGGCCATCTGTGGGGGCCGAATCCCGAACGCGGCGTATATAAGACCACTGACGGCGGCAAAACCTGGTCGCAAGTGTTAAAGATCAGCGATGACACCGGCGTCAGCGACATCGCCATGGACCCGCAAAGCCCCGACACTCTTTACGCGGCGGCCTATCAACGGCGGCGCAGCGTTTACGGCTTCAACGGCGGAGGCACGGAAGGCGGAATTTACAAATCGACAGACGGCGGCGCCACCTGGAAAAAGTTGAGCAAAGGGCTGCCTTACGAAGATGGCGGAGATGTTGGCCGCATCGGCCTGGATATCTACCGCAAAGATCCCAACATTGTTTATGCATTGGTGCAGCACGAGAAGGGCGGCATCTTCCGCAGCGAAGACAAGGGCGAAACCTGGAAGAAAATGGGCGACACCAATCCGCGTCCTTCCTATTACAGCCAGGTGCGCGTCGACCCCAACAATGATTCGCGCGTCTGGGTGCTGGGCGCCGCAATGTATTTTTCCGAAGATGGCGGCAAAAAATTTGTGACCGATCGCGTGAAGAAAATTCACGGCGACTTTCATGCCATGTGGATTGATCCCGCGGATTCCAATCACATTTTGGCGGGCAGTGATGGTGGCATTCACTGGAGCTACGACAATGGCAAGACCTGGGATTTTGTGAATACCCTGGCGATTGGTCAGTTTTACGAAATTGGCTTGGACAACGATCGCCCGTATCACGTGTGCGGCGGACTGCAGGACAACGGCAGTTGGTGCGGCCCCGTCAATTCGCTGAAGAAAGATGGCATCAGCAACGAAGATTGGGTGCTGATTCACGGGGGCGACGGCTTTTACGCGCAAGTTGATCCCGTCGAGCCTTGGATCGTTTACACCGAATCGCAGGATGGCGATTTAGCGCGACATGATACTCGCACCGGCCAGGAGCGGGCGATTGGCCCGGAAGCGAAGCAAACCGACGCACACTATCGCTTCAACTGGAATTCTCCGGTAGAGATTTCCGGGCAAGATCATCAGGTCATCTATTACGGCGGGAATTATCTTTTCAAGTCCACCAATCGCGGCGAAAGTTGGACGCGCCTTGGTGGCCAACTCACATCGGATGTCGATCGCAACAAGCTGCCCATTTTTGGGAAAATTCCAGACAAGACCACGCTCTCCCGGCACGATGGCGTGGAGGAATATCCCACCATCACTACCATCAGTGAGTCTCCGCTCACCCCCAACGTTCTTTGGGTGGGAACCGACGATGGCAACCTGCAAGTCACCCGCGACATGGGTAAGATTTGGAAAAATGTTGCGACACGTGTTCCCGGCTTACCGAAGGGAACGTACGTAAGCCGCGTGGTAGCTTCGAAATATGCTGAAGGCACCGCTTATGCCACTTTCGACGGTCATCGCACCGACGATTACGCCATCTACGTTTTTCTGACCACCGATTATGGCGAGACGTGGAAGGCGATCCGCAATGGCATTCCTGATTCCGCGGGCAGCGTTCATGTGGTTCGCGAACATCCGCGCAATGCCAACTTACTTTTTGCTGGCACCGAGTTTGGTCTGTGGGTTTCCTGGGATCGCGGCGCCAACTGGACTCAACTGAAGGGAAATTTTCCCACCGTTCCTGTGGATGACATTCAGATTCAGGCGCGCGAAAACGATCTGGTACTGGCCACGCATGGCCGCTCGATTTGGGTGTTCGACGATCTCGCGCCGATTGAAAAGTGGGACGCGGGTATGGCGAATGCCGACGTTACTTTTTTCGCGCCTCGCGCCGCCACGCTTTGGTATCTGGCGCAACGCCGCTGGAGCGCCGGGCAAAAAATGTTCACGGCCAAGAATCCAGCCGATGGCGCACTCATTACCTATTACCTGAAAGACGCTGTCGCTCCAGAACAGAAAAAAGCGGAGAAGTCGGACGACAAAGACAAGAAAGACAAACCCGCTGAGGAAGACAAATCGAAGAACGCGCAACCTGCCAAAAAAGAAGGCAGCGTCAAGGTTACCGTCTACGACAAAGACAAAAAGCTCATTCGCACGCTTGAGGCTCCTGGCGCGGCTGGGTTCAATCGCGCTAATTGGGATCTGCGGTACGATCCACCTGCCGAGCCCACCGATGAACAAAAAGAAGCCATGCAGGCGGGCTATTACGATGGGCCGAATGGCCCGCGCGTCGATCCCGGCGAATACTCGTTGCATCTTCAGGCCGGAACGAAAGAGGCGGACGGCAAAGTTACCGTGGAAGAAGATCCTCGTTTGGCTATGCCGGCCGCGGA
>DASXBH010000369.1:0-9187 GCA_036491775.1 Candidatus Acidiferrum sp. | reverse complement strand
TGCGCCAACCCTTCGTTATTCGCCAGTCCTCGCAGCAATTCCGCCTTGGCGCGGGTCTTGATCATCTTCAATTCTTCGTCGCTAATATCTTCGTTCTTCAGCTTCTCGATCTCCGTATGAATGGCCTCCGCCATTTCTTCCGGTTTGTGTCCCGGCATTGTGAACGCATAAAACGCAAACAAATGTGGATATTTGTTCCCTGGCAGGCCCGTGAACCCTGCCGCATCCGCCGCGATTTTCTTGTCGCGCACCAGCGAACGGTACAAGCGCGACGTCCGGCCATTCGACATTAAATCCGCGATCGCGTCGTACACCGCATCATCCTTGTCCCGGTAATCCGGCCGGTGATATCCCTCGAGATAGAGCGGCTGCGAGATTTCATGCAGCACCACCCGCCGCTCTGAATTCTGTGGTGGCTCCGTAGTGGTCCGGTCGTCCGGCTTTTCGTGTGACGGAATCCGCCCAAAATATTTCTCGACCATCGGCATCGCTGTCGCGCCTTTCACATCTCCAACAACTGCCACCACCATGTTCGACGGCACATAATATTCGTCGAAAAACTTCTGCGCGTCGGTCGCCGAAAAGGTATTCAGATCGCCCATCCACCCGATCGTTGGGCGGTGATATTGATTCGCCTGAAACGCCGCGGTCGTGAACTGCTCCAGCAAGCGCCCCACCGGGTTGCTGTCCGTGCGCATGCGCCGCTCTTCTATCACTACATTTCGCTCTTTGTAAAATTCCCGCATCACCGGATGCAGAAACCTCTCCGACTCCATATAGGCCCACAACTCCAGCCGGTTTTCCGGGAACGAATAGAAATATCCGGTCTCGTCGTAATCCGTAAATGCGTTCAGTCCTTGCGCACCATTCATTTCCAGAATCTGCGGGAATTGATTGGGTATCACGTATTGATTCGCTTCTTTCACCGCGTCCTGCCATGTCTTCTCCAGTTCCTTTACCTTGGCATCGTCGCGATTAATCCGTTGGTCGCGCTGGTAGATGTACGCCGCATACGCCTTCTCGATTTTCTCCAGCGCCACTTTTTCCGCGGCGTAATCTTTTGTGCCGATTTTGTCCGTTCCTTTAAACGCCATGTGTTCGAACATGTGCGCCAATCCCGTTTGCCCGCTGGGATCCTGCGCCGACCCGGCATCCACGTGCGTGAAGAACGAAAACACCGGCGCTTCCGGCCGCTCACAGATAATCACCGTCATGCCGTTCGCCAATTTCTTCACCGTAACCCGCTTCTCAAACGAAGCCAGGTCTTGCCCCGCCGCCACTCCGGCCATCACCAGAAACAAAGCCGCAATCTTCCACGCACGCACTTTCATCAATCCTCCAACCCAGCACTCCACAGTCCATCAACAACAATCCACTATGACAGCCGCTCTATTCTGCCATCGAACCACCCTCCACGTCCTGCACCCAAGTGCCTTCCCATACCCCCAACCCAGACCGATCTGTGACGTGGGCTGCAAGCCGATCCCTCAGTCCGCCAGTTTGTCCGCGACCCACTACCGCAAATTCGTCGCGCCGCCTTTTACCGCCTACTTTGCATCCACAAACGACGAATCGGAAAAGTGACTTACACTCTTCCGATCCGCCGTACTCTATTCGCTTTTAGCTTTGAACTACTGAATTACCGGTGTCCGCCGCCATGACCCTCGCCATGTCCGCCGCCGTGATATCCACCACCGCCGTGTCCGTATCCGCCGTGCTCATATCCGCGCGCGTAGCCACCACCGACATAGCCGCGCCCGCTGTACGCATATCCGGGCCTATATCCATACCCGCGGCCGTAGTAGCCATATCCCGGACGGCCATAAAATCCGCGACCATAATATCCGCCACGGTACCACGGGCCAGCTCCGATAAACACGCCACCTGCGAAATAGTCAGGTCCATAGTAGCCATACGGTGCGCACGCATACGGCGCATAGCCATAATAGCCGTAGGCGCAAACCGGAGGCGCTCCAATTGCCACGCCAACGGGTCCTACTCGCACGCCAACGCCAACCTGCGCGCGAGCGCTACCTGCACCCGCAAAAACCAGTAATCCCAGCAACGCCACGTACTTTAGATATCGCATCTCAACCTCGTTTCCGGCCCACCCACCCTTCGCATTCCCAGTCCGGGCCGTCTTGCCTGCTTTTAACTTCTGTTCAATTCTTGTTACACCTATGAAACCCGCCCCTCCCCAAAGAGTTGCGCTTACAAACCACAGTTTAAAAATGGTTTACGCTGACCGAAGCCTAAGTCGTTGATTCGCCTAATCGACCACTTCCCGCAATCGTCCTGTGCCAACGTCGTACACGAACCCGCGAACCAGCACACTTTTCGGGATCCACGGATGGGTTCGCAATTTCTGCAACTGGTGCCGCACATTTTCCTCAATATTCTGGAACGCATAAAAAAACGCCGGCGACACCGCAGCCGTTCCCGTCCGGTTTTGTATTCTGGTCCGCAAATCCTGCTCATTGGTGTGCATCAATCCGCAATCTGTGTGGTTGATCACCATGAATTCTTCCGTGCCCAGCAAGTGATGGGACACCACCAGCGAGCGCAGCGCATCTTCCGTGACGATTCCGCCCGCGTTGCGGATAATGTGAGCGTCGCCGGTCTTCAATCCCATCGTCGAAATCGACAAGCGGGTATCCATGCACGTCAGCACCGCCAACTTCTTCTCCGGCCTCGGCGTTAGGCTCCGCAATTCATGCGTGCGTGCATACACTTCGTTTGCTGCCAACACTTCATCGATTACACTCATGGCCGCCCAGTTTACCCTATTCTCCGCACACGTCTGGCATTCGCTCTCGAGTCGCCTAAGAAAATTTACTTGGGATTTCTACTGTCGACTGTAGCTCACCCCTTCGGGGGTGACGCTTCGCCAGCGTAGGCTGGCATTCCCACGTCATCCCTAAAAATGCGCCGCCGCTTCTTGCACGGTAGGAAACATCAGCACCAACTTGTCCACGCTGGTCATCTTCAGTATGTCTTGCACCAATCCAGTCGCACCGACGATCCGCAACTCTCCACCTTCTTTCGAGATCTTCCCTTTGCACACCACAATAATCCCCACCCCGGTGCTGTCCAGCCCCATCACGCCCGTTAAATCAAAAATGATTTTCTTGACGTTATCCCGCAGCGCTTCTGCCACCTTTGATTCCACATCGCGCGAGGTATTTCCCATGATGATGCGCCCCATCATTTCCAACACAGTAATGTCGGGTGGAATCTGCTTGCGCTCAATCGTCAAAATCAAATGGCACCTCGGCGTGTGCTGCCCATCGTGAACTTGGCCGCGAGCAGCAGTGCGCGGATTCTACCTCAGCCCGCTTCACTGCGATACCAAATACCCATCTCGACCTTTGCTACACTGGATACGAGGAATTCGCCTTGCTGCACGCCGCCACTGACGCCATTTCCACTCCACTCGCCGAGTTGCATCGTTCCGCCGGCGCACACCTTGGCGTCTGGTTTGGCTGCAGCCTCCCTGACGACTTCGGCGATTGGCGCGCCGAGTATCACTTCGCCCGCGAGTCCGTCGCGCTTCTCGATAAAAGCTATCGCGCCTATTTCGATTTCACTGGTCCTGATCGTGTCCGCTACCTCAACGCTATTCTCACCAACAACATTAAGGATCTGCGCGAAAATCACGGCGTCGCTTCGCTCTTCCTGAATCCCCAAGGGCACATTCAAGCCGAGATCGAAACCTACGCCCTCGCCGGCAAACTCTTCGCCGTTTCTTTCGCCATGATTCGCGAACGCCTGATCGCCGCACTCGACAAATACATCATCATGGACGACGTTACCCTCACCGATCGCACCGCCGACTACGCCACGCTGGCTCTCGAAGGCCCGCAAGCCTCCGCGATCACCAAGGCGCTTGCCAATGTTGATATCTCTTCACTCGCGCCACTCGAGTTTCGCGAAACGACCATGAACTCGAACGCCATTCCTTGCCGCGTCACCAATCGCTCCAGCACCACCCAGCAGCACGGCAGCAGCCCCAGTTTTAGCGTCGAATTCCTTGTTGAGCGCGCCCAGGCACCCGCACTCTGGCAGGCGTTGCAAGATGCCGTGCGCACCCACGGCGGCGGTCCCGCCGGCTACACCGCTCTCAACGCACTGCGACTCGAACAGGGCGTTCCCTGGTTCAGCTACGATTTCGGCGAGAAACAAATTCCCCACGAAGCGGGCCTGCAGGATTCGCACATCAGCTACACCAAGGGCTGCTACACCGGCCAGGAAATCGTCGAACGCGTCCGCTCCCGCGGCCAGATCAATCGCACCCGCGTCACAATGAAAATCGACGCCACCGAACCCCCGGCCACGAACACGCCGCTGCTCTCCGATGGCAAAGAATTCGGCTACACCACCCGCGCAGCCTTTTCCCCCGCTCTAAACGCAGTAATCGCAGCAGCCTACCTCCGCCGCGAAAAATCCGCCCCCGACTCGCAGTTAACCCTACCCACAGGCGCCACCGCCACGGTAATTCTCCCTCCCCTTAAATAATCCCGAACGCACTGCCGAATCGCTTGGTAGCGCCGGCTGCTAGCAGGCACAGCAACGTCACTACGTCAAGACACACCCAGCCACAACCAGTCACAATCTCCGCTCGTCACTACTAATCTCAGCTTTATTTGATTTCTTAAACTACAGGCAAGGCCTTCTCAAATTCCCAATCACGCCGCCGGCTCCAATTCCTTCAACTGCCTCTGCAACCGCGCCCGGTCTTCCGGATCCATCGCGATAATCTGCACCGCGATTCCTTTCTCTTCATGAATCCGCCGCACAATCGCCCGGCCGCGTACCTGCCCCACCGGCATATCCAACAGAATAATCACCAAACTCCGCAGCGGTATCGTCGTCTTCGTCCGCACCAACATCCCGCCAAGCCCCAAGCTCTCCACATAAGAAACGCCGCGCTGCATTCCGGATTGCCACGCCACCACCACGCTTTTGGGAGGCTTCAGCCGGGGATATTTACGTTGTTCGTGCGCAGTCATCAGGATCGTGCCAGGGGGGAAAGTTTAGTCTTCGAACGCCCATTCGTCTACAGCCAAGTACGCAAAGCTTCGGCCGCTACTTCTTGTATGCCCGTACGTAATCCACAATCATCCGTTGTGGAAATTGCGTCTTCGCGTCCGGTGGCCCCGGCCAATCTCCTCCCACCGCCAAATTAAGAATAATGAAAAATGGATGATCGAAGACCCATGGGCCCGTCGCCGGCCACTGCTCCTTGGTCATCGTGGCGTAATTCGTCGAATCCACAAAAAATTTGACGCCCTCAGGACCCCATTCCACTGCGTACACGTGAAAGTCATCCGCAAACTTGCGCCCCTCCGGAAGTTGAAACGTCGACGTCTGGCTGGTCGTCGCCGCGCTAGAGCTGGGCCCATGTAACGACCCATGCACCGTGCCCGGTTCCTTGCCAATATTTTCCATAATGTCGATCTCGCCGCACTTCGGCCAGCCCACCGTCCCGATGTCTTCGCCTAGCATCCAGAATGCCGGCCACATTCCCTCGCCCGCCGGAATCTTAATCCGCGCCTCGAAGCGGCCGTACTGCTGAGCAAAAAGCTTCTGCGTCTTCAGTCGCGCCGAAGTGTATTCCCGAGCAACGCCATCGTCTCCGGTGTATTTCTCACTGCGTGCCGTAACCAGCAGGTTTCCACCCTGAATCTGCACATTCTCCGGCCGCTTCGTGTACGACTCCAACTCCTTATTGCCCCATCCCCCGCCGCCAAGATCAAACGTCCACTTCGTAGCGTCGGGCGCGCTGCCATCCGTCGCGTTAAATTCGTCCGCCCACACCAAGGTCCACTCATTGTTTGCTGTCCGCACTGCGGTCCTGCGCAATCCGCCGGATGCGCTGTCTCCCGCTAGCGCCAGCACCAAAAAACAAACCACGGCCGCAATCAAAGCGCGACTCAGGATGCGCGTCAGCATCGACACCAATCACCTCTCATCAATTTTTGAAGTTTAATTTCATAAGAAAGGCACGTCCAGAAAAAATCTTGCGCGTTCTGCGCACGCAAACGGCAGCAAGATCATCCCGGCCGGAGAGTCGCGGCTTCTTCGATTCGTAGCGGAGGGATCGTGTCAACATCCCACCAATCCCAAACCAAAAATGTAACGACGAGGTGTCACATGAAGCGCTTACTAAAATTCCATCCGCGGCGGTGGCTGCTCGGGTCCCACTCGCCCAGCCGCAATATCTGCCTGGTAGTAGTTTTCGCCTTTGATCGGCACGCCCGCCAATCGCCGCAGCATCGCAATCTGCCCAATATGATTCAACGTATCCGCAACCGGACCCTGAAACAATTTTTGCGCCGAAGCATGGAGCACCCCATCGCCCTCCAGATAATCGTCAACCTGCTTCAAGCTCTGAAAAAATCGCGCAACTTCCTGCGGCCACGGCAAAGGCTTCGAGTCGTGCCAAGCCTGCGCGCCCTTGGCCATCGACAATCCCCAGTCCAGCAAATCGCCTACATGCGCCAGGATCTGCACCGGCGTCCGGCTGTTATGCCCCGCCTGGAACTCACCAAACGAATCTGGCACATCGCGCAGAACTTTACTCGCGCGATACGCAATCGTCGCCAAACAATGGCGTAACAGATCCCGTCCGCTAATCGTATCGGGCAGCATGATCAGTAAAAGGAGTTATGAAAGATTCAGAGCCCGCTTGAACGAGCCCTTTTCCGCATCAATCTTCTTCTGTAATTGCAAAATTGCGTACAGCACCGCTTCCGGTCGCGGCGGGCATCCCGGCACATACACATCCACGGGAATCACCTGGTTGCAACCCTGCACAATCGCATAATTGTTGAACACGCCGCCCGACGTGGCGCACGCGCCCATCGATATCACCCACTTGGGTTCGGGCATTTGATCGTAGAGCTGCCGGATCACCGGCGCCATCTTCTGTGAGAGCCGCCCCGCCACAATCATCAAGTCCGCTTGTCGCGGCGATGGCCGAAACACTTCCGCGCCAAATCGCGCCACGTCAAATCGCGACGCCGCCATCGACATCATCTCAATCGCACAGCACGCCAGCCCGAAGCCAAGTGGCCAGATCGAGCTTTTCCGCGCCCAGTTCACGGCCTTGTCCAGTTGCGTGAAGATAATTCCTTCATCCTGCAGCAACTTGCCAAAATCGTCAGGTTTCGTGAGCGTGACACCTTTACCGAGTGCAGCCGGAGTTGAACTCATAGGTCCCTCAAATCTCTCCACCCTAGTTTCGCATAGCCAGCCTACCCTGACAAACACCGCAAATTCCCATAAAATAAGACGATTGCCGCGCCAACTTCCGTAATTTTACTATCTTCCCCATCGTATTTACCCGAGGATGCTTCATAGCCAGCTAACGCACCCACATATTATGTTGACACCTCTGGGCACTGGCCCTATCTTCGCCCCACTGCCCGGGCCAGTCCGCCTGCCAACCAGAAAGGTGCAGTTGTGAAGCGACGGGTGCACCTTCGTGAGCCAATCGGCATTGCGCTCGAGACCTTGCGCGCGCACAAAATGCGCTCGTTTCTCACTCTCCTCGGCATCATCCTTTCCGTCTCCACCCTCATCGTGGTCATCGCCTTGATTTCCGGCGTCAACCTGTACATCGCCGATCGCGTTGCCAATCTCGGCTCCAACGTCTTTCTCCTCACCCGCTTCCCGATCATCACCGACGTCGACGAGTACGTAAAAGCCAATCGCCGCAACAAAAAAGTCACTTGGGACGATTACGAATCCCTGCAGGAAAATTTGAAGTTGCCGTTGCGCCTGGGCGTCGAGCAGCGCACTTCCGGCAAAGTCCGCGTCGGTTCGCAGAGCCTCGAAGACTGCAGCATTCGCGGGGTCACCGCCAACATGGGCGACATCGACGTCATCACGCCCGCCTATGGACGCTACATCTCTAACGCCGACGATCAAAGCCGCTCCCTCGTCACCATGATCGGCGCTGATCTGGCCACCAAACTTTTCCCCAACTCCTACCCCATCGGACGCGAAGTCACCATCGACGGACGGCCCTTTGAAGTCGTTGGCGTAGCCAAACCCATCGGCTCGGTTCTCGGCCAGTCTCAAGACAATTTCGCCTACATTCCCATCCAGACTTATTTCAAAATCTATGGCACCTTCGATACTATCTGGATCAACGTCCAGGCGCGCAGCGCCGAATGGATGGAACGCACCCAAGACGAAGCTCGCGCCATGATGCGCGCTCGCCGCCACTTATCTCCCAACGAAACCGACAACTTCGGCATTTTCGATTCGGCCACGCTCATGGACCTCTGGAAGAATCTTACCGGTGTCATCGCCACCGCCATGATCGGCGTTGTCTCGGTTTTCCTGGTTATCGGCGGCGTGGTCATCATGAACGTCATGCTCGCCGCCGTCACCGAACGCACCCGTGAAATTGGTATTCGCAAAGCGCTCGGCGCCCGCCGCAGCGACATCCTGATGCAATTCCTGGTCGAAGCTGCGGTAATGGCCGCGATTGGCGGCGCTATCGGCGTTATACTCGCCTACGCCATCGCCTTGCTGACCACCGCCACCACTTCCGTTCCTATGTCGGTGCCGCTCTCCGCCGTCCTTAGCGCCGAAATTATTTCCGCTGCCGTTGGCCTTTTTTTTGGCGTTTATCCCGCGCGAAAAGCGGCCAGTCTGCAGCCTATCGAAGCTCTGCGGCAGGAGGTCTGAGGCTTCCATGAGCATGACTATAGGCGAAAACGCCCGGATGGCCCTCACCACGCTTCGTGAGAATAAGATGCGCTCGTTCCTCACCGTCCTCGGCGTGGTCATCGGCATTACCGCGCTACTTTCCGTCGTCTCTATTCTCGTCGGCGTCTACGGCAATGTGAACGCTTACCTCAGCGACTACGGGCCCGAAACCTTATTCATCTTTCGCTTTGATCCCGGCATTCATACTGGCCGACTCACACCTGATGAACGCAACCGCAAACCTCTTAGCTTCGATGATGTCGAAGCCATCAGAGAAACCTGTCCGGCGGTGCGCATGGTCACCTCCAGCCTGTATCCGCGTTTCGTCGAAGATGGGCCCATACGTGGCCCAGTGACCGCGCGGTATCTCACCAAGGAGGTTTCCGGTATCGATTACAACGGCACACTTCCCGCCACCGAAGATGTATTCAACTCTCGCCCTAGAACTGGACGCTTCTTTAGCGAA
>DASXBH010000368.1:0-6681 GCA_036491775.1 Candidatus Acidiferrum sp. | reverse complement strand
CCGTGAGCGAGCATCTGATAGACGGCACCCTGCATGGAAATGTTTTCGAAAGCAAAGATGCCCAGGACGACGAAGCCCAAGTGGCTGACCGAAGAATAGGCGACGAGCTTTTTGAGATTGGGCTGAACCAGCGCGACCAGGGCGCCATAGATAATGCCGATGATGGCGAGTATCGCGACGTAGGGCGCGGCGCGGTGCGAGGCTTCGGGGAACAGTGGCAGGCAGAAGCGAATCATGCCGTAGGTACCCATTTTCAGGAGCACGCCAGCGAGGATGACGGAGCCGGCGGTGGGCGCTTCGACGTGCGCGTCGGGCAGCCAGGTGTGCAGCGGGAACAGCGGTACCTTGATGGCAAAGGCCAGGAAGAAGGAGAGGAAGAGAAGCATTTCCTGGCTGGAGGAAAGCGTGAAGGCACCTTGCTGCAGAGCTTGTTGGATGGCAGGAAGGTCGAATGTGCCGGTGAGGTTGTAAAGCCAGATGATCCCAACCAGCATCAGGATCGAGCCACCCATGGTGTAGAGAACAAATTTAATGGCGGCGTAGATGCGCCGGTCGTGTCCCCAAATGCCGATGAGGAAGGCCATGGGGATGAGCATGATTTCCCAGAACAGGAAGAAGAGGAACAGGTCGAGGGAGACGAAGACTCCGACGACGCCCACTTCGAGAAGCAGCAGCATTACGTGGAATTCTTTGATGCGATGGTGCACGCCGCGCCAGGAAGCCAGGACGCAGATCGGCGTAAGGAACGTCGTCAGGATCACCAGGAACAGGCTGATGCCATCGATGCCGACGTGATAATTGATGGGCGGAACGTTGATCCAGCGAGAGAATTCTTCCAGTTGATAGCCGGGCTGGCCGATGGGCACGCCGCGCAACAGGAAAAGAGAAAAGATAAATTCGGCAATGGAGACGACGAAGGCAAGGCGGCGGAGCCACAACTCGTCATCGCTGCGGAGTAGCAAGAGAGCGAGCGCGCCGAAGGCCGGGAAGAAAATCAGGACAGAGAGGAGATGGCCGGTGTAGTTCATCAGCGGGCTCCTCCGAGCAAGGCCGGGTAGATGACTGGCCAGAAGATGACGCCGAAGACAACGATAGCGCCGACGATGACCCAGACAGCGTAACTGCGAGTGTTGCCGGACTGCGTGCGACGGGTCAGGTCGCCAATGGACGCTGCGCCGTGCGCTATGCCGTTCACCGTGCCGTCGATGGCGCCAGCATCGACAACCTTCCAGAGAATGTTGCGCGACAACCAGACCAGCGGCCCGACGATTGCACCTTGATAAATTTCATCGACGTAATACTTGTTGTATAAAACTTTATGCAGACCTTTGGACGTGCCGCGCTTCGCGCCCTTGGCGTACATACGCCACGCCACGAGCAAGCCGAGTGTGGCGGCGACGATGGCAACGCCGGAGAGAATGAGTTCGAGCGTGTGCGCGCTGCCGCCCGCAGCTTCTTCGGCGGAGCCCATCATTGGCTGGAGAAAGTCTGAAAAATAATTGCTGCCGCCCCACAGTGCGGGCAGAGCGAACCAACCGCCGACCGCAGAAAGTGCAGCGAGGATCATCAGCGGAACGGTCATGCTCTTCGGCGATTCGTGAACGTGGACATGATGCTCGTCATACCGAGGCGCGCCGAAAAACGTCAACCAGATCAGGCGGAACATGTAAAACGAGGTGAATATGGCGGCGGTCAGTCCCACCGCGTAGAGAATCTTGCCGCCATGTTCGTACTGAAATGCGCCAAAGAGGATGGCGTCTTTGGAGAAAAATCCGGCAAAGGGGAAGAAGCCTGCGATGGCAATGGTGCCGAAGAGCATGCACCACGCAGTGACTTTAATTTTGGACCAGAGACCGCCCATGTGCCACATGTCTTGCTCACCGCCCATGGCGTGAATGACGCTGCCAGCGGAGAGGAAGAGGAGTGCCTTGAAAAAGGCATGGGTCATCAGGTGAAACACACCGGCACTGAAAGCGCCGACGCCGCAAGCGAGAAACATGTAGCCGAGTTGGCTGACGGTGGAATAGGCGAGAACTTTCTTGATGTCGGATTGCACCAGGCCAATGGTGGCGGCGAAGAACGCGGTGGCGCAGCCGACGATGGCGACCACATACATGGCAGTGGGGGCGTGAATAAAGAGCACGTTGGAACGCGCGACGACGTAAACACCGGCGGTCACCATGGTCGCGGCGTGAATCAAGGCGCTGACCGGCGTGGGCCCTTCCATGGCGTCGGGCAGCCAAATGTACAACGGCAATTGCGCGGATTTTCCGGTGGCGCCCATGAAGAGCAGCAGGCAAGCGACAGTGAGTGTGCCGAATTGTCCCATCGCGTCGGCAGGCATCGGGCCTGCTTTCGCGAAAATCGCCGAAAAGTCGAGAGTGTGGAATATCCGGAAGAGCAGGAACATGCCGAGCATGAAACCGAAATCCCCAATGCGATTGACGATGAACGCTTTTTTGCCAGCATCGGAAGCCGACTTGCGAAGGAAGTAGAAGCCAATCAGCAAGTAGCTGCAAAGGCCCACGCCTTCCCAGCCAACGAAGAGCAACACGTAGTTGGCGGCAAGGATCAGGATGAGCATGAAGAACATGAACAGGTTCAGATAAGAGAAGAAGCGGTAGTAGCCGCCTTCGTGCGCCATGTAGCCAGTGGAGTAGATGTGAATCAGGAAGCCGACGCCGGTGACGATGAGGACCATGACCACCGTGAGTTGGTCCATCTGCAGATCGAAGCCGGCGCGGAAATTGCCGGCGAGGATCCAGTCGAAGAATGGTTTCACGAAGGCGTGATGATTGGCCGGGTAGTAGTCGCCTAGGAATTCGCGAACCGCTTCGAGGGCGCAGGCGAACGAGAGGCCCGTGGAACCGAGGGCGACGGCATTAACCGTCTTGTTGGGCCACTTGGTGCCAAAAAAGCCGTTGATGGCTGAGCCAAGTAGCGGAAGCAGCGGGATGATCCAGAGATTTTCGAGTATAGGCAGCATTATAGTTTGAGAAGGTCGACACGCTCGACGTTCAAGGAACGGCGATTACGCGCAGTCAGAATGATGATTCCAAGTCCCACGGCCGCTTCCGCAGCCGCCACAATAATCACGAACAACACAAAAACTTCGCCTTCGAGTTTGCCAAGAGACTGGCTGAACGCGACGAAAGCCAGGTTGACGGCGTTGAGCATCAATTCGATAGCCATGAAGAGCGTGATGATGTTGCGTTTGAAGACGAAAGCAACAATGCCCAGACCAAACAGAACGGCGCTGAGGATCAGGTAATAGTTGGTTGGCACCATGGTCAGTTCTCCCGCTGGGCGAGCACAATGGCGCCCAATATGGCCACGAGAATCAGGAATGAGGTGAGTTCGAAAGGATAAACGAACTCGGAAAACAGCAGCATGGAAAGCGACCTGGTGGAACTGACCGCGCCGCCTTGGGCTGCGGCCGGCAGGGTTTCGGTTCCCGCGCGAGAGAGCGCAGCGGCGATCAATCCGGCGACTCCGAGAGCCAGAGGAACTCCGCCGTAGGTGGCGAGAGTGGAGAAATTGGTGCGCTCTTCTTCGCCGGCGTTCAAGAGCATGATCACGAAGACGAAGAGCACCATGATGGCGCCGCCATAGACGATGAGCTGAACGGCGGCGACGAATTCCGCGCCCATTAAGAGATAAAGGCCAGCAAGCGCAACCATCACCACGATCAGCGAGAGTGCGCTATGAATCGGATGGCGATGCAGGATCAAGCTGACCGCGCCGGCAATGGCTACGGCGGCGAGCACTAAGAAAATGAATATAGGCCCGGTCATCGGGGCATTCTCCAGAACATCACAGCACTGGTGATAACGACGTTGGCGATCGAAACGGGCAGCAGCACCTTCCAGCCAAAGCCCATGAGCTGGTCATAGCGCAAGCGAGGCAGCGTGCCACGCAGCCAGATGTAAATCAGCAGGGAGAGCAGGACTTTGGAGATCAGCCAGAACGGGCCCTGCGCGAAATCGTTCAACGGACGGAAAACGGCCAAGGCGATGCCAAGTCCAGCGATCGCGATTCCGAGGCCGGGAAGAATGATGCGGCCGAAAATTGTTTCGTAGCGCATTCCGTCGAAAATCACCCAGAGCCCAAAGGGAATCAGGAGTAGCGACGGGAGATAGTGGGTGAAGGTCCAGGAATCGGGGAAGGGAGAGAGCCAGCCGCCGAAAAAGAGGATGGTGCCGAGACAGGAGACCACGATCATGCTGGTGTATTCGGCGATGAAAAACATGGCGAACTTCATGCTGGCGTATTCGGTATGGAAGCCGGCAACCAATTCCGATTCCGCTTCGGGAAGATCGAAAGGGACGCGATTGGTTTCGGCGATGGCGGCAATGAAGAAGCAGGCGAAGCCGAGAATCTGCGTAACGCCGTAACCTTTGCCGAAGCCCGCGATATTCCAACTGAGGAAGCCGAGATTGGGAATGTATTGCTGGTCGACAATGCCGCGGAGGCTAAGATCTCCGGCGAGAAGAAGCACGCCGACTACGGAGAGCGTGAGCGCCAGTTCGTAGCTGATCATTTGCGCGGAACTGCGCAAGCCGCCGAAGAGCGAATATTTACTGTTGGAGGCCCAACCGGCGAGCGCAATGCCGTACACGCCGAGCGCGGTGATGGCGAACAGGGCGAGCAACGAAATGTTGAGATCGACGATGCTTAAGGTGGTGGTGTAACCCCAGATGGTGAATTTGCCGGGGCCAAAGGGAATTACTCCGAGCGACGTGACAGCCAGAACCAGCGTGAGAAAAGGAGCAAGAAAATAGAGGACGCGATCGGCTCCCGCCGGGATGGGATCTTCTTTGAAAACGAATTTGATGCCGTCGGCTAAGGGTTGCAGCAAGCCGTGCGGGCCAACACGATGCGGTCCCCAACGAGCCTGGATGTGTGCGATGACTTTGCGTTCAAGCCAGGTGAGGTAAGCGTCCACGGTCAAGACAATGAAAACGAGAATAGCGACCTTGATGACCGGAACGATGATGAAGGCGTACTTGTAGAGGAATTCCATCACGATTTGGCTTCCGCCTCCTCAGCCTCCGGCAAGGATTGCATCATGGTACAGAAGCGGCCGAGCGAGCCGCTGGTGAAAAGATTGTCGTTGGCGGAGCGAATCAGCTCTACGGGAACTTGATACGGCGCGTGTCCGTTTTTGGAGAAGTGAATTTTTGTGGGTTCCGCGCCGCCGGTCAGCAGGCCCGCGGGAGGCACATTGTAGCCTGGGACCAGTTTGCGAATTTCATCGAGAACCACGCCGGAATGTTTGTAGTGGAACGCTTTGCCCACACCGAGTTTTTCCAGTTGATGGGAAAGGATGCGCAAGAGGTCGAAGTCGGTGCGCGTGCCCATGACTTCCGCACCTTTGCGCAGCAGTTGAATTTCGCCAGCGGTATTGGTGACGCTGCCATCCTTTTCGTAGGCGGAAGCGGCCGGGAAGACGATGTCGGCCTGCTGCGCGGTTTCGGTCAGGAACATTTCGTGCACGATAAGCAGTTCCAGTTTGCCGCGAGTGGAGTTGGTCTTGCCGAAGCGTTTCAAGGGGTTGGCACCCATCACGTAAAGAGCTTTCAGTTTGCCATTTTGTGCGGCTTCGACCATTTGCGGAGCGGTCATGCCGGGCTTGGTGGGAAGTTCAGCATCCCAATGCTTGGCAAGAGCGTGGGCGACGCCGGTGTTGTCGAGATACGCGTAGCCGGGCAAGCGATCGGGGAGCACGCCCATATCGGCCGCACCACGCGAGTTGGAATAATCGCCCAGAGCCATGTAGCGGACTTTGCCTTGAAGTTTCGACGCAAAGGCGACGAGATGCGCTATAGCTGTGCCCGAAACTTCAGCGCCGAAGACGATGGCGACTTCGGGCTCGCCTTGGAGCGCGGCGACGAGGGCTTCGAGTTGACTGCTGATGTCTTGTGACAACGAGCCTTCACCGGTGGCCAGCCATTTGACGGCGGCAGCTTCTTGCCCTTCTGCTAGACGAATGAACTGTGTGGCCTGACGCTTCAACTTAATATCGGCGGAGTTGAGGATGAAAAGTTTAGTGTTGAAGTGGCGAATGCCGGAACGAATCTGCCAGGCTACCAGCGGATTTTGGTTGGTGGGGTCGTTGCCGATCAGCAGCACGGCTTTCGATTGGTAGAGCTGCTCCATGGTGAGTGAAGAATCGGCGGCGCCATCGCCAAGCGCGGTGACCAGTCCGGTGTAATCGGCCGTGCGATGGTGATCGATATTGTTGGTGCCGAAAGTGCCTCGGGCGAGACGCTGGAAAAGGTAATTTTCTTCGTTGGAAGTGCGATTGGAGCCGATGAAGCCGACGGCGTCAGCGCCGTTGATGAGGCGAATGTCCCGCAGCTTGGTGGCGGCGGCGAGGGCGGCCTCTTCCCAGGAAACAGGGAAGAGCTTGTCGCCTTTCCGGAGCAGCGGTTGCTTGATGCGTTCCGGATGGGTGGTGAAATCGAAACCGAAGCGGCCCTTTACGCAGAGGAAATCCTTGTTGATGCCGGAGAGGTCGCGATTGTTGGCGCGCAGAATTTCGTGGTTGCGGACGCTGAGCGTGGTTTTGCAGCCGTTCGAACAGTGGGTGCAGATAGTGGACACATATTGCATTTCCCAGGGGCGCGTTTTGTAACGGTAAGTGCCGCTGGTGAGCGCGCCGACCGGGCAAATGTCGAT
>DASXBH010000367.1:0-17901 GCA_036491775.1 Candidatus Acidiferrum sp. | reverse complement strand
GATGAATTCCTCGCGGCCCAATTTCTGGTAGTCAATTCCTTGTTCCGCCAATTGACGTACCACCACGCGCTGCGTTGAAATTCCGGCGTGATCCGTTCCTGGCAGATAAAGCGTGTTGTAGCCGCGCATCCGGTGCCACCGACTCAATACATCAATTTCCGTGTGATCCAGCATGTGGCCGATATGCAGGGAGCCCGTCACATTCGGTGGGGGAATAACAATGGAAAATACCGGGCCCGGCGCCGCCGGATCAGCCTTGAACAATTCTTCCTTCACCCAGTACTCCGCCCAGCGCGGCTCAATTTGTTGAGGATCGTACGTTTTGGCTATCTCTCGAGACATCCTGCTTTCTTCTCCCCACCTTGCTACATGCGCACCGGCACACTACGCCGCATTCAAGGTAAACCTTGAATATACGGGCAAGCACAAACGCGGTCAATTCGCCGCGCAGAGTTCTGAAGAACGAATTGGTTCGCGAACAACAGGTTGTCTTGGAAGGAACCAGCCCAATTTCCGGCTTGGCTTCAGGTTGTTACTTTTTGGATTCCAACTCGTCTTTGACCAACGCTTCGATGATCGGCTTGAGGATTTCCTGGGTAACCTTCTGCAGGACGTCGGGATTCATGCGCTGGAGCACTCGTGCTACCAACTCATCCATCTGATTCGCTTGTGGCTGCACAGGCGCGATCGACTCTGCCGTTTCTACTTTCGGCTCGTCAATTTCCGTGAAGCTACTTGAAACCGTTTCGGGAGAATTTTCTATCTGTGCTTCCTGCTCAGCAGGAACGACGAAGTTCGAGCTCGTCGCGGCGGTCTCATGGGTAGGAGCCGCATCTTCGTGCGCAACATCGTGGACCACTTCACGAACTGACGGTGAAACTGCCGTCAGAGTTCCTCGCGCAGGTACTTCCTCAGCCTTTGCCGCCTCTTCGTAAACCGGAATCTCCTGCGTCTCTTCCGTTCCCTTAACCACAGGCGTATCCCAAGTTGCCGCGAGTTGCGAAACTTTTTTAGCCTCAACATCCCATGGTGAAGGAGGCACGGAATACCAGGTGCCCTTGGTTTCGGGAATCTTCGTTTCTTCCAGAGCAATCACCGGATCTTCTGCGAGTATCGGCGCCGGTTCTATCGCCGCCGGTTCCGCTTCTACCACAGCAGCATTCTGGATGACCGGAACCGGTTTCTCCTCAGCCGGTATGACTTCCGGAATTTCGTTCACGTGCGGAGCTATATGCTCGGCCTCGGTAGTAACCACGTCAGCAGCGGTTGACGCCAATTTCTCTTCGACGCCCGCAGCCATCGCGGCTGCCCACGCATCCCCGCTGAAGGGAATCGGTGCAGCTGCAGGCTTATGTTCTAAAGTCGAAATCCCAATGCTTGGCGCTTCCGCCACTTCCGCAAATTTGGTCTTCTCAGCCGAGGGTGTCCACTGGCTCACTCGTCCATTCCGTGCTGGTGAATTCCCGTGGAAAGCCTCTTCGCGCCAATCCGGCGCGCTGTTTACCCCGGTAGCTGCTTCCTCCAACTGCGCATCCAAACCGCCGGGTCGCCAACCGCCGTGCGACGACTCTTCTTCTTCCTCAGTCTCTTCTTCAACTTCGTCGCTCTCCGCGCCCCAGCTGTGCTCCAGCGTGGCGCCATTCCCTTTAGCCACGAACGCCGCATCATCTTCCACTTCGGCCGTTCCCAGCAAATTCCCAAAAG
Source organism: Candidatus Acidiferrum sp. (assembly GCA_036491775.1). GTDB lineage: Bacteria > Acidobacteriota > Terriglobia > Acidiferrales > UBA7541 > Acidiferrum. Next base: position 16,197 of record DASXBH010000367.1, on the reverse strand, counting down.
CGAGTGGCTCATGCCCGGCATCGATCTTCAATGGCGATGGCATCGGCGGAAAATCTTCGTCGACGGGTTCGGCTTCGGCCTCCGGCACTTTGACTTCAGCCGCCGCTTTGGCCGCCGCAGTCGCACGAAGCAGGTCCGCAGCACTCCGCGAAGGCTCCGCAGGCTTTTCCGGCGCAGCCACTGCAGGCCCAACATGGACGCCCGCCCGCGCCAAGGCCGACTTCACCATCGAGATCAAAGGATCAGGCGGAACGAACGGCTTCTTCAGCACCCCGTCCGCGCCCACGCGCTGCGCTTCCTGTTCATCCAGGGGATCAAACGCGCCAACCAGCAAAATTACCGGGATATGCGAAAAGTTTGGGTCCTGCTTGATGTACTGGCAAACTTCGTAGCCATTGCGCACCGGCATGAATACGTCAGCGAGCACCAGGTCCGGCTTCACGTCCGCCAGTTTCCGCACTGCCGCTTCACCATTGCCCACAGCGACCACGTCAATTCCTTGGTCCTTCAGGGCCAGTCCCACCATCTTTTGGATATTGCTGTTGTCGTCCGCAACCAGGATCTTGGCCACCGAACGTCCTCCAAACACCCGCGGTTCGCACTACACCCAAGTAAATTGTATTGGAGCACTCGTCGATGGGGGCGTCAATCGCCTCACCGCGGACGTGTGTCGGAAGTAGACATGCTTGTTTCCGTGCATCAACCTGTACTAACGGACAAGGGGTGCGAGACACCCCGCACCCCTTCGTCTACAGTCTTAACCGCAAGCTAGTTACCAGGGCAGAATCTTCTTCAAGCCCTTCTTCTTGCTGCTGGATTCCTTCTGGTTCTTGTCGTCGGTCGTTGCAGGCGGTTGCGTTGTTTGTGATCCATCCGTCTTTGTTGCATCGGTGGCGGCGGTACCATCGGTCGCTGCCGGCGTAGTCGCTGAAGACGAACTCGAACTGCCCGTTGGGGTAGAGGTTTCTGTGCCGCCACTCGCCGATGGCGTATTTGCAGAATCCGGAGCGCCTGAGCCGGAGTTCACATCCTCCGATGCTGCTGCCGTCGGACTGCCTGCTGGCGCTGCTTCTCCTGGTTTAACGGTGGCAACGACACCCGACGAAGGAGTCCCAGTTGATCCTGCGGTTCCGCCCACTAACGTCGCCCGTCCCCCGCCCTTCAAAATGTCGGTTCCTGCTTCGGTATCGCTTTCCGCTTCCATCGTGGGCACGCCGCTCAGCGCTGCCGCATGAACATCCGGACCACTATGCAACATGCCGAACGACCGATGTACGATGGTTTCTTTGGGCCGCGGTGCATTCTGTTCAGCAGTCATCCACGCCACTGCCTTCGCATCGGGCTGCGGTATCGGCATATTGAACGCCTTCAGCTTTGACTTGGCATCTGGCGCATGGCTCGACAGTGGATAATTTCGCACGATCTGGCCGTAGTACGAGCCCGCGATATCCTTGCGTTCGCTCTTTTCGAAAATGTCACCCAGCATCCACAATGCAGTGTCGGACTTGCTGTACAGCGGATACCGCTTGGTCAGCGGAATCAGTCGACCTGCAGCGGCGCGCTTATCGCCCTTCAAGTAGTAGTAATACGCAATGCGATACTGCCCGTCTGCAATGATTTCCTGTACTTCGCGCAACCGTTGCTGCGCCTGAGGTGCCAGCGGATCCTTGGGATACTTGGTCAGGAAAGTCTGGAACTCTTCTTCAGCCGCGCGCGCATGGGTATTGTCGCGGTCTGCCTTGGCCATTTCATTGTAGTTGGCCATGGCCACTTGCATTTGCGCATAAGCTGCTTCCGGAAGGAACGGGAAGAAGACGATGAAGTCCTTGTAGCCGGCAATCGCTTGCGTGACATTCGCGGTTCCGCCTTCTTTAAAGTACGAGTCCGCGATAGCCAGCTTGGCTTTGGCGAGATATTCGCTGTCGGGATAAGTGTTAATCAGCGTTTGCAGCCCGAGCCGTCCCACTTCGTGCTTGCCATGTTTGATGTCTGAGACGGCCTTGTCATACAACTGCTTGTCTGGCTCTGCGGTGTTGCTTGCATCGGTGGACTTATCCACCTTTTTCTTTTTATGCAATATTTGAGCCGAGCATTGGCCCGCACTCACCAGCACGATTATGCCTACGAGAAGAAGCGGTAATCTCCGCACTCTTCACCTCACTTGATTTTCGTTTCAAGAGGCGGCCGTCGACTCCGGTGTACTGGGTGGTTTCCCGAACCACTGGCTCGCCTGCTACCCGAGTATAACCTGAACGGAAGGCCAGTTTGGTCAAGAACTTGTCCTTCCGTCCAGGCTCCTTCTCAGCCCGGTCAGATGCCATCTCTTCCGGTCAGGTTTTCTTCATTTTGAACGTTTTGTAATACAAATTCTTGCCTACACTATCTACAATAAACCTATGCGTTCCGCCCTCACTCTGCAAAGCGTCCTTCATGCCTAAGCGAAAATTCCTTTTTGCTTCACTTTCGGGTCTGATTGGCGACATCGCCTGGCAAGTCCTCAAAGAAGGTCACGAAGTCCGCTACTACATCGACAACGAAAAAGAGCGCGACATTGCCGACGGCTTCGTTCCCAAGTCCGATGACTACGAGAAAGACACTAAATGGGCCGACATCATAGTTTTCGACGACACTCTCGGCCAGGGTGCCAAAGCTCATGCGCTCCGCGCAACCGGTAAGCCAGTCATCGGTGGCACCGCGTACACGGACAATCTCGAAGATGATCGTTCGTTTGGCCAGGAAGAGTTGAAGAAGGCGGGTGTCAGCATTATCCCTTACCAGGATTTCGACTCCTTTGATCCCGCCATTGAATTCGTCCGCAAGAATCCGGACCGCTACGTCATCAAACCAAGCGGTGAAGCGCAAAACGTCAAGCGCCGCCTCTTTGTAGGCGAAGAAGAAGACGGCAACGACGTTATCGGAATGCTCGAGGCATATAAACGAGCGTTCTCGGAAGAGATAAAAGTTTTTCAATTGCAGCGCCGCGTGAATGGCGTTGAGGTGGCCGTCGGCGCATTCTTCAACGGCAAGAAATTCATCACGCCCGTCAACATCAACTTCGAACACAAGAAACTCTTTCCCGGTGAGGTCGGCCCTCCCACCGGTGAGATGGGTACCGCAATGTTCTGGAGCGAGCCCAACGCGCTCTTCAATCGCACCCTTCTCAAAATGGAGTCCAAGCTTGCCGAAGAAGGTTACATCGGCTACATCGACCTTAATTGCATCGTCAACAACAACGGTATCTATCCACTCGAATTCACGTCGCGCTTCGGCTATCCCACCATCAGCATTCAGCACGAAGGCATGCTCACGCCGATCAGTGATTTTTTCTGGGAACTTGCCAATGGCCATGAGCCCAAATGGCGCACCCGCAGCGGCTTTCAGATTGGCGTGCGCATCGTCGTCCCACCGTTTCCCTTTGACGACGAGGAAACCTTCAACTCCTTTTCGAAGAATGCGGCGATCGTCTTCAAGCGGCCGAATCTTGAAGGAATTCACATTGAAGACGTGAAAATCGTGAATGGTCAGTGGTTAGTTGCCGGTACATCGGGTGTCGTGCTCATCGTCATCGGCAGCGGCCAGACCATGCGTCAAACTCAAGCTCAAGTTTATTCCCGCATCAAGAACGTCTTGATCCCAAACATGTATTACCGCACCGACATCGGCGATCGCTGGGTGGAAGACTCGGACAAATTGCACAACTGGGGCTATCTCCGTTAGCTCACCGAGTCGCACCACCCCAATCTTCTGTTTCGTGACAAAGGTTTGACAACTTTCTGCTTCTTTCCTGGCTTGACTCCCGGCTATGATGCCCTCCTGACTCTTCGTGCCAATTTTGGAGGTAAGACATGAATCGTGCGTTATCTGCTTGTCTTCTTTTTGCTATGTTTCCTTTGCTATCCTCCGCGCCGCTCTCTTCTCGCGCCGATGAAGCCGCAAAAATCTCTCTCAAAGTGGGCGACAAAGCTCCCGATTTCACGCTGCTCAGCGACAAATGGAAGCCCGTCAAACTGAGCGATTACCACGGCAAGAAAAATGTCTTTCTTGCAGTCTATGTGCTCGCGTTCACCGGTGGTTGAACGAAACAACTCCAGGCGGTCCAGTCTGGAATCAAAGACGGTAAGATCGATACCTCGGATACGGAAGTCTTCGGAGTGAGTATTGATTCGCCGGCCGCCAACGCTGCGTTCGCGAAGCAAATCGGTGTCGAGTTTCCCCTCTTGAGTGATATGAACAAGAAGATGCTCACCTCGTACGGCATTCTTAAGGGGTACGACAAGGAAAATCAAACCTACGAGTGGGCACAGCGCGCCAACATCGTCATCGATAAAAACGGGGTAATTCAGCACATTGAAGAAGGCGACAGCGCCGTAAATCCCAACAACGCTTTGACGATGTGCACCAAACTCCACAACGACAAAGCTGGCACCACAAAATAGTCGCGGCGCTCCTAGTAAGGACGTTCACGTTTCAGTTTGCCACTGTTAATTCCACTTCACTGGTCGCCGCTATCCTCGTCCCGCCCAGCGGCGTCTGATCGATCACCGTGCCGTGTGGCCACTGCGGTGCGGCCACATAATTCACTTTTCTTTTCAGGCTCGCCATGTCCAGGCGTTTCTGAACGTCGGTCTCATTCAGGCCAAGAAAAAATGGCATGACGTACGATGTTTCGCGTGCCCCCGCCGATACCAGCACATCGACACGCGGCGTGGCCGCTCCTTTGCCGGGCTTAGGATTCTGCTCCAGAACTGTGTCGGCGGGCTGATCCGTCAGTGAAATCGCCGACACCTCGCCAACCTGCAGGCCTGATCTCAGCAGTTCAATGCGTGACACCCGCAGGGTGCTCCCGTCCAACGGCGGGATCTCCAATTGGCGCTGTCCCAGGCTCAGCACTACGTGGGCCTGCTGAGAAACCTTCATCTGCATCCCTGGCGAAGGAGTCTGCCGCACCACATGGTTAATCGGTTCGTCGCTATAGATCCTGTCCGCCACATGCAGCAGCAAACCCTTGGATCGAAGGATCTGGCTGGCCTCGGCTACGTTCTTTCCCACCACGTTGGGCATGGGTACTTCGCGCCCGTGGATTGCCACCCGCATGGCGGTAATAGCGCTCAAAAAGGCCGCCGAGGCCAGGATGAAGACCAAAAACCCCATCCTGCCGACCCATTCCAGTCGTTCCCGCAGATTCATAGGAAAAAGTCTCGGCCGCTATTTGCTCCCCGTCAATTAATTTCTTCCCTAGTTGTTCCCACCGGCTGGAGCCAGCTGTCACAAAAATTGTGTTGGGTATACACTGGCAACTCGAAGTGAAGGGACTCAGTATGAAGCGCCTTGTGCTTTTTGCATTGCTGGTGGCTCTGAGCGGACTGGGGGCGGGACCCGCCAATGCCCAGATCCGCAACCTGCAACAAAGCGAAAAGCAAAATCGCAAGGCACAAAAGCAGCAAGAGAAGTACTACAAGAAGGCCGCCAAGCGGCAACAGAAGTTCGGCAAGAAATCCTTGAAGGCTCAGAAAAAAGCTGAGAAGAAGGCGCAGAAAAACGGCTACAAGCAATCGGTCCGTAGCGCTAAATAGTTATCTGCCAGCCGCAGGGCTCCGCCGCTCGATGCCTCGGGCCTCTAATCAGACAAGCGAAATTACGACTTCAATTCTTCAATCCCGGTGCAGGGTACTCCGGGAGCTTGTCCTTGCTTGTGTCCGCCCGCTTCACTTCCAGTTCGTCGAAAAGAAGCGACGGGGCAATGATGGTTTGTGGAACTCCACCCATCCGGTTACTCACCAGCGGGTCGTCTCCCAACGCGACCAAATCATTTCGTAGCGCACGCACATCCAGTTCGTTAAACACCGCGCCACGCACCAGTTCTTCATGCCCATCCTTCACGTACACGCGATACAGCAATCGCGGCGAATTTCCCGGCCCTAGCGTGTCCACACGATACGCGTACGGTTTGTTCTGCTCGCTGGCCATCTGAATCAATTTCTGCTTCAACGAATCCGCGGATTCTGGCTCTGAACTCTTAACGATGAATGTGCCCACGGCAGGTTGTGGTGATGTGCCTGGTGAGGCTCGACCATGCCCATTCGAGGAAGGGAAGTCCCTCAGCGGCTGGCGGCCCACCAGGTAATTCTGTAGCGTGCCGCTATCCACCAGAGTTACTTCCTGGGCCTTCACTCCTTCGCTGTCAAATGCGTAGCTGCCCAGCAGAGTTTTCCCCTGGAATTGTTGCATCGTTGGATCGTCCATGACGGTTACAAACTTAGGCAGCACACGCGTCTTCAAACTGGTCGCAAATGCTCCCGTCGTACGATTCGGTCTGCCAAGCTGTGGTTTGCGGCCAAGAATATTTCCAGCTACCAGTCCGGACATGATGTCGTCTGCAGCGTCTGGAGCGAACAATACCGGTCCACGATACGACTCTTCCACAATGGGGGCATCGCGCAGAGCCTTCAGCGAGTCCAGCATCTTTGTCGTTTCCTTCAACAACGCATCATGGTTCGGCAAGTCCTCCGCGCGCTCCTCAGTCCAGAACGGATTTCGGCTCAGCCTCATACCGTCTTCCGCCTGCGTCGAACCACTTACCGTGACCGTCGCCGTGGTGCGCCCGTTGCGCACAATAGTTCCTTCCGAGTTTACGAAGTATTCATTCACCGCGGTGAACCGGGCCGACGCGCTCACCGACTGCACGTCCGGGTACTTGCTGTAAAGCCCGCTGGCGTCTTCCAGCGCCCTGTCCCAGGCGGCTTGATCAATTTTCAGGTTCACCGTCGGGCTTACCGAAGACACCACCGGCGCGTGCGCGAAATCATCCACGGGATTCAGTTCTGCCGTGTACTGCTTGAGCGTAGCCAGTTTTTCCGCATACGCGTCCGCGGCTGATTTGTAGGCGTCGTCGGTCAATAACCAGATCTGCCTGCGCAGCGCAATCGGATCATCGTCCGTTGGAAGGATGGACGCACTGCCTGTGCCTTGATTGTAGTAGCTGTCTTGTTTGTAGTCCCCAATGCGCACCACAACGCGCAAGACGCGAAGGCGCGACCGTTGGCTATCCCGCAGTGCGCCGAAAGCCGCCTCCGAATCAAACCCATCTACGTCATTCACGCGGTATTCGATGTAATACGGCGCCTTCACTTGATCCATCTTCAACTGGGCTTTTGAACGATCTAATTCCGCAAGTAGCGCTTCCAACAGCGGATCACCCTTCGCAGCCTCATGTGCCGCCGCCGTCGCCGCGGCATCCGTGCTTTTCGCAGCGTCGTCGTTTCCGTCGCGCGCCATCACCGGTTTCGCCGCCATTACTCCCATGAGGAGCAGCGCTGCAGCCAGCATTGATTTCGTTTGAAGCATATTCCCGCTCATGGCTTCACCTCTGCCTTGGCCACCGCTTGCTTTACGCCATTGCTGGCGTTCGAAGCCGTCGTCTCGGCGCCTGGTGGAGGTAGAATCGGAGGCCGTTCTCTCCCGTGCGCCCGTTTCTGCACTTCCATCTCGCTGAAAAGCATTGCTGGAGCCACTGCTGATACCGGCACATTGCCGCTCTCTGCTCCGCACACCCCGTTGAACACGTGTTCCTTGTCTCCGGTGGAGATAATCCTTGTCAACGCGGCAAGTGGCGTTCCCACGATATCCACGCCGCGCACCAGTTCATCCGGTCGCCCGTCGGGGTACACCTTGTACACAATTACTGGCAGCACCTGAAATGCTTGAGGCAGCGAGCGCGTGGTCAGTGTGAATCCGCCCTGAATATCATCGAAATACAAACCGTAGGGCTTACCCTGCTTCTTCACTTCATCGATAAGTTTTTGGCGCATTTGCGCTTCTGGCACCGTCTGGTTCGATGTCACTATCAAATTTCCCTGCCGTCCGGTCGCCATCAGGCCGGGTTGGCTCCGACCGTGACCATTCGACTGATCGAATCCCTTGATCGGCATCCGCGACATCAGGAAATTCTCCAGCACGCCGTCCTTAATCACTACTACGCGCTGCGCGGGCACTCCCTCGTTGTCAAACGAATACGAACCCGCCAGCTTTATTCCGTCCATCTCTTTTAGTGTCGGATCATCCGTCACGCTCAAGAATTTCGGTAGTACCTCCTGGCCGACTTTCTTCGTAAACGTCTGTCCTTCTTCTTCATCTTTCTGCCGATGACCTTCCATGCGATGGCCGAGTACTTCGTGGAAAAACACCGCAGCAGCGCGCCCACTCAATAGCGCAGGTCCCGCGTAGGGTTCCGCTACTGGCGCCTTCCGCAGTGCATCCAGGTCCACCGCGATCTTTTCGATTTTGGCGTTCAGTTCGGCTTCGTTTGGCAATCCGCTGGCCGCGGGCGCCTGGAACGTCTCTACTCGCAGCAAATCCATTCCATCGTCTGCTCGAGTCTGCGCTTCAATTACCATGCGGGCGGATGCACTCGGCGTAGCAATCTCCGAGCCATCGCTGTTCACCATCCGGGAGTTCGAAGACGACACCTGCACCATCACCGTTGCAAAATAAACTTGGGGGTACTTGCGGAATGCTCCCGACAATCGCCGTACTTCGTCTTCCCACGCGGCACGGTCGAACTGCGGCGCGGTCAACTTCTCGCCAACGTGGATTTGCGTTGTTTCCTTCGAAAAGTCCGGCGACTTGTCTTCCTCTTCCGCCTGCACCGCAGTATTCGTTTTCACGTTCGAGTAAGCCGGCTGCGCGCGCTTGTACGCCCGATCCGTTAACTCCCACAAAACCCGTGCCGTTGCCTCTGGGTCTCCATTGAGCGGCAACGAGCCCGATACCATCCCGCTTTGCCGGCTTTGTCCGTGGGTATTATCCATTTCAGGAGAGCCAACCCGCATCGTGACGTCTACCGACCGGCGTTTGCCATCGGAATCCGTAAGCAGTCCGCCGTAAGCGCCTGCGATCACAATCTGATCCTGGTCGTAAACTGTGTAGCTGAGGTAGTACGGCGCGGGCTCGCCCTTTGACAAACTGGTCTTCGCGCGAGTCAACTCAGCCTGCAGCACATTCAATAGCGGATCGGCCGAGACCTTGGCGTCGCTCTTCGGCGCAGCATTTTCCTTCTCACCGGCCATCGCACCAAGCGGAAAACAAGCCAACTGTGCGGCCAGCATCCAACTTGCAGCCTGTCGTAGTTTCACCCGTTCGAAGATAGAAGTCCGGCGTCTGCTGTTTCCCGCGCACGTGCTGGTCATTTTGGTTATTGCTCCCGGTAAACGGTTAATGCTCGAAGGGTTCAATTGGCGAGTATGCCTGAGGGGAACGCTCTCCGCAAATCACCACTTGCCCAAGCGTTCTCTAACTTGCAACCTCGCCCCATTCGCGAATTCAGGCGCTGTAACTTGTTTTCGCCCTTCTAGTTTGACGTGCGAAAGCTGCAATAAGGTGCCTTGGCCGCACGCCACGCGCACTTCTTGCTTGCCCGCCAGCAAGGTCCCAGGCAAATCGCTCGTCGCTTCATTGAACACCGGCTCGCCCAAAAGGTGGCACATTTGCCCGCGAAACTGACTATATGCTCCAGGCCATGGCGCGAAGCCTCGCATCTTATTGAAAATTTCGACGGCGTTCCGCGTCCAGTCGATTAACCCATCTTCACGCTTAAGAATCGGCGCCAATGTCGCTTCCGAATTATTCTGAGGACGACCCTTCAACGTGCCAGCCTTGAGTCCTCGCAACGTTTCCGTTATCAGTTCCGCTCCGGCTTCCGAGAGTCGGGCCAGAAGCTCCGGTGCCGTCTCCTTGGCGCCGATTTCCAGTTCTTGCTGCAAAAGCATCTCCCCAGTATCCATTCCAGCGTCGATCCTCATCGTCGTGTTGCCCGTGCGGGTCTCGCCATTCGCGATCGCCCAATTGATCGGCGCCGCGCCACGGTATTTGGGAAGCAGGGAAGCGTGCAGGTTGATCCAGCCATGCTTCGGGATGTCCAGCAGTCGCGCGGGAATGATCTGTCCGTAGGCAATAATGACGATGACGTCAGGCGCAATGGTTCTCAGTTGCTCGGCAACTTCGGGTGCACGGATCTTTTGTGGCTGATGGACGGGCACACCGGCGGTCATCGCGACTTCCTTTACTGGCGCGTACGAGACTTCCTGACCCCGTCCGCGAGGACGGTCCGGCTGCGTATAAACCGCGGAAATCTCGAAAGTATTTTGTGCCAGCAGGTGCTTCAAGGAGGGAACGGCGAAGTGCGGCGTGCCACAGAAAACAATTCGCAAGCGGTTCACAGCGCTATCACCCGTGCGCGTACAGCCTTTACCACTCGCCTTCTTTTCGCAATTTCTTGATCTTGCGCCGGATCAAATCGCGTTTCAGCATGCTCAAGTGTTGCAGAAATAAAATACCATTCAGGTGATCGATTTCGTGGCAGAACGCACGCGCCAGCAAATTCTCACCGCGAATTTCAAACGTTTCGCCCTTCACACTTTGCGCTCTCACGGTCACAAATTGTGGCCGCACCACGTACCCGCGAAAACCAGGGATCGATAAGCAGCCTTCTTCTTCTCGCACTTCGCCTTCGGCATGAATAATCTCCGGATTGACCAGCACGATTTTGGCTTCCGGATTTTTCCCGGCTGTCACATCCACCACCGCCAGCCGAACGCTCTTCCCAATCTGCGGCGCCGCTAGCCCCACACCCTGGGCCGCATACATGGACGCAAACATATCCTCAGTCAGAGTCTCCAATTCCGCATCAAATGTTTTGATATTCGCTGCGGACTTCTCCAGCACGGCATCGCCGTATTTCACAATGGGATAAATCTTCCGCGGAGACATGGGCGTCTCCGGGACTGCCGCTGCTGCAGTCGTGGGTTCAGTACTCGTCGATTTGTTGGGCATAGCCTTCGAAATTCCGCCGCATCTCGGCGAGTGAATCTCCTCCGAATTTTTGCAGAAAAGCATCCGCTAGCACAAGTGCTACCATTGCCTCACCGGCTACACCTCCTGCCGGCACCACGCACCAGTCCGAACGTTCGTAAGCCGCCTGCACCGGCTCTTTTGTCACCATATCCGCAGTGCCCAGCGCTTTGCGGAGGGTCGATATCGGCTTCAGATAGCCGCGAACCACCACATCCTCGCCGTTAGTGATGCCGCCTTCCAAGCCACCTGCCCGGTTGCTTGAGCGACGAAATCTGTGGGCGAGCTTGTCATACGAAATCTCGTCTTGTACTTCACTTCCATACGATCCTGACGCCAAGATTCCCGACCCGATCTCGACCGCTTTCACTGCTTGCACGCTCATCAGTGCTTGCGCCAGCTTGCCATCTAACTTCTCGTCCCACTGCGCATGCGACCCCAAGCCCACCGGCACATTGTGGGCTACGATTTCGAACACGCCGCCGACGGTGTCTCCGGCTTTCAGCGCGGTATCCACTTCCACCTTCATCTTCTCTTGAATGTCCGCATCCACGCAGCGCAGCGGGGAGTCGATATCCGCGCACACTGCCTGAATCTGTTCCCATTTTACCGCACGTTCCAGCCGCACATGGCCCACTTGGATGACATGACTTCCGATCTCACACCCGAACTGCCTCAGGAGCAATTTCGCGAATCCACCAGCTGCCACGCGCGCTGCTGTTTCGCGTGCCGATGCACGTTCCAGGACATACCTGGCGTCATGAAAATTGAACTTCTGAGAACCGGCAAGATCCGCATGGCCCGGCCGCGGTGCTACCAGTTTTCGCGAGTCCGTTTCGGCGCCGTTCGAAGCCTCTACCGGAAGTATTTTTTCCCAATTCGCCCAATCACGATTCTCAATCCGTAAAGCGATCGGTGCGCCGATGGTCTGCCCGTGTCGCACCCCCGCGAAAACGCCGGCGCGATCCTTCTCAATTTTTTGACGTCCGCCCCGCCCATAGCCAAGCTGTCTGCGGTGCAAATCGTGATTGATGAACTCCAGGTCCACCGGCAGCCCCGCCGGCAATCCCGACAAAAACGTCAGGAGTGCCTGCCCGTGCGACTCACCCGCGGTATAGAAACGCAGCATAAACTATTAAGTGTAGCGGCCCCACCTACTTCCGTCCAGCAAGCAGCGAAAGCCATCCCCACTTCGGGGCCTGAAATTCGCCTGCGGAAACGCGCGTCGGATTCGTGCTACGGCGCACAATTCCGAATCCCTTGACGCTTCCACTTGCTCCAGTTACGCTTTTTCCGCAGCTCAACCCGCTCACGCCAAGCTGCCGAAGAGACCCTGTGGCCGAATCGCCTTCCCAGGTTGCGCATCACTCGACCCTTCCTCCCGAAGCACCGCCCTCTGTTCGCGATGTGTTACGTGATGCCGCCAAGCAGGCCGTTCTTCGGGTCCAGGAATATGCCTTTCTTTGCTGGACCGCCCTGACCAACCTGGCCACTCCTCCACGCTACAGCCAAGACACGATTCAGCAGATGGACGACATCGGTGTCGGCTCGCTACCCATCGTCCTTCTTTCCGGATTCTTCATCGGCGCTGTCATGGTGCTGCAAACCGGTTCTCAATTCGAACGCTTTGGTCAGACTTCACTCACTGGTGACGTCGTCTCGCTGGCTCTGGTCCGTGAACTCGGACCAACCATAACGGGCCTGCTCGTCGCAGGCCGCTGCAGTTCCGGGATTGCCTCTGAGCTCGGCTCCATGGTGGTCACCGAGCAGGTCGATGCCGTGCGCGCCATGGGTACCGACCCGAGTCGCAAACTTGTTTCGCCCCGAATTTTGGCCTCGTTGGTTGTTGTTCCGCTGCTAACGACCATCTCGGTCTTCGTCGGCCTGCTTGGTGGTATGGTGGCCAGCGTATTTTCTCTTCGCCTTAACGCGTTCACGTTTTGGGAACGCGCTATCGCCGCTCTTCAGTTTTCCGATCTGATGCAAGGTTTCAGCAAGTCGATAATTTTTGGCTTCATCCTATCCACGGTAGGATGCTTTCGAGGCCTCAACGTAAGCGGTGGCACCCAGGGTGTCGGTCGCGCCACAACCCAGGCCGTGGTCATCTCATCCGTTCTCATTATCGTCGCCGACACCTTTCTCACCAAGCTTCTGCTTTTTCTCGCGGACAGATTTTTCTAACCACTATGAGCGATTCCACGACTAACCGCCTCGCCACAACGCAGACCATCACCGACTCTGCCATTCGCTTTGACAGCGTGACTATCGGCTTCGACGAAGGCGACATCCTCAAAAAGATTTCTTTCTCCGTACAGCATCGCGAAACGCTGGTCCTGCTCGGCGAAACCGGTACCGGCAAAACTCTTCTGCTTAAACTTGCTGCCGGTCTTCTCCTTCCGTCCAGCGGTAACATCGAAGTCCTCGGCAAGACGCTTTCCACCATGACGGAACGAGAACTTCTTCAATTTCGCCGCCAAGTCGGTTTCGTTTTTCAGGAAGGAGCGCTGTTCGACTCGCTGACCGTAGGAGAGAATGTTGCTTACCGCCTTCTTGAGGATGGCGCGACGGAAGACGAGGTCTTGCCCAAAGTCACAGAAGTGCTTCGCTTCGTCGAACTCGAACACACTGTCGATCAGCTGCCCTCTGAACTTTCCGGAGGCATGCGTCGCCGCGTGTCCATTGCTCGGGCGCTCATCACTCAGCCGCCCGTGGTGCTCTATGACTCCCCCACAGCCGGGCTCGATCCGGTCACGGCGCAAACCATCATTACGCTTATCTTGCGCTTGCGTGACGTCTTTGGCGTTACTGCACTACTTGCCACCCATCGCGTTCAAGATGGCTTCGCGCTTGCTAATTTCTTTTTCGATCCGCAAACCAAACGCGTTCATCGCGATCCTTCCATAAAGGATGCTCCTGCAGCTACACGATTTCTGGTGCTTCGCCACGGGCGTATTTATTTCGAAGGAACTCCCCAAGAATTTTTGGACTCAAAGGATTCGTATCTGCAGCGCTTTTTGATTTGAATCAGGTATAGTTGTCGCAGCAATTGGTTGCTTGTAACGGGACGGAGGATCCGCGGAATGCCGCAACGCAAGCAGGTGACTTGGTCTGAGTTGCGCGTTGGCCTCTTTGTTCTCGTCGGACTCGGAGTTTTGGCGGTCGGTATTTTCTATGTCACCGGAGCGGGGGTCTTCGGACCGAAATATCACCTTAAAACTTATCTTTCCGAAGTTTCCGGTCTTGCTGCAGGTGCCCCGGTCCGCCTGGATGGTGTCAACGTTGGCAATGTGGAACAAATCAAGCTTGTGCCGCGCGAACATGGCAAAGTGCCCGACCGCATGCACAACATCGAAATTGACATGCGTCTCGATCGCCATTTTGAGAACGACATTCTCACTGATTCCACAGCCACTCTCGTAACCGAAGGCTTGCTCGGCAATCGCTACGTCAACATTCAGCGCGGGTATACGGGCGTGGCTCTCAGAGACGGCCAGGTCGTGCCTGGCACGGAAGAAAAAGCCATCAAAGAGGTTGTCGAGCGCAGTGCCGACGTGCTCGCTAACCTCCAGGCGTTAAGCGATGACGTCAAAGATCTGATCTCTGGCGTTCAGGCGGGCCGCGGCACTCTCGGCAAGTTGATCACCGACGACCAGGCCTACAATCACCTCAATAGCATTCTTGCCAAGAGCGACAAAATTGTTGGCAATGTTCAAGCGGGCCAAGGAACTATGGGCAAACTGCTGATGACCGACGAGATGTCCACCAAGGTCGAAAGCACCATCGATCAGTTGAATACTATTCTCGCCGACCTGCGAGCGCAGAAGGGCACCTTGGGCAAATTGCTATATGATCCGACTCTTTACGATCAGGCTAAAGAAGCGCTGGCCAATGGCAACAGTGTTCTTTCCGATGTGCGCGCCGGAAAAGGTACGCTCGGCAAACTCGCCACCGACGAGACTCTTTATAATAAGCTCCGCGATACCAGCACCAATCTGTCCACCGCCACCGCCAAGCTCAATGAGAATACCAATACAGCGGGCAAACTGTTCTCCGACCCTAAACTCTACGACAACCTCACCGGTCTTACCGGCGACCTTCGCCAGTTCATGACCGAGTTCCGGCAAAATCCCAAGAAATTTCTCAGCATTAAGATGTCGCTATTTTAAAGCGTCGCTCGTCTCTCGAAACGAGCCAGTTTATTTCTGGCGGAATTTTTCGCTGCGAATCTTAGCGTTCTCTGTGTCACAGCGTTACGTTTTGCCCGAGGTCTGAAATGGCGCTCATCACTTGGCCATCC
Organism: Candidatus Acidiferrum sp.; assembly: GCA_036491775.1. Classification (GTDB taxonomy): domain Bacteria; phylum Acidobacteriota; class Terriglobia; order Acidiferrales; family UBA7541; genus Acidiferrum. Next base: position 1,055 of record DASXBH010000367.1, on the reverse strand, counting down.
ATCCTTTTGCATCACTTTCACCGCTATGTTGTAATGCTTCTGTAACAATGACAGACTACGCTCGATCTACTGATCCGCAGTACCTTCGCCACTTCATGGACACCCAAGACACGATCTCCAAGCCACTGCGCCCCGAAGCTACAAAAACAACGCTCCCCCAACCAGGCCGGCCTGTTCCCAGTCGGGCGTATCCCGGTGCGCTCATTGTCGTCGAAGGAACGGACGGCTCCGGCAAGAGCACGCAACTGTATTTGCTCAAGCGTTGGCTCGAGATTGGCGGCTATCGTCTCCATTTCACCGAATGGAATTCCTCTCCGCTCGTTAAGTCTGCGACTCGGCGCGGCAAACAGAAGCGACTCCTCACTCCCACAACTTTTTCTTTGCTTCACGCCTCTGACTTCGCGGATCGTTGCGAACGGCAGATCATGCCCCTGCTTCAGGGCGACTATCTCGTTCTCGCCGACCGTTACATTTACACTGCGTTTGCCCGCGACGCGGCTCGCGGCTGTTCGCATCGCTGGCTTCGCAATCTGTATCGTTTTGCGCCCGTACCCGACATTACTTTCTATTTTCGCGCGCCGCTCGATGTCGCTGTGCATCGCATCCTCAGCGGCCGCCCCAAGCTGAAGTATTACGAAGCGGGCATGGACTTGGGCCTTTCCTACGATCGGGCCGAAAGTTTTAAGCTTTTCCAGGCTCGCATTCTCGAGGAATACGACAAGATGGTAGACACCGACAACTTTGTTGTCCTCGACGGCACCTTGCCCGTCAATAAACTGCAAAAGCAGATGCGCGACATTGTCGCTTCCAAAATTGATTTGAAGCGCTTTGCTCCTCGCGCTCAGGAAGCCGAATAGCATGCCCGACCACGAAAAGGACAAAGAGAAAGAAAAACCGCTTCCTCCTCCTCCCGTTTCCGAAATTCCTCCGGCAATTAAGCCTGTTCCCGGTGAACATGAATATTCGCAATCATTCTTTGGCGAATCGCTGGTCGGCCTCGATCCCACGGAGCTCAACGGCAATCTGATTGTCATTGAAGGTCTCGACGGCTCTGG